>NZ_BAABHO010000072.1:0-26371 GCF_039542135.1 Actinomycetospora chlora | reverse complement strand
CGCCCGGGTCGCCGCCCGGCGCCCCTACCTGGCCCGCCGCGCCGCCGCCCGCGAGCCCGTGGCCGCCCGTCGAGGCACCCGTCGACACCCCCACACGGGCGACCGGGGCCCCGGCGAGCCACCGCGAGGAGCCCCACACCGTGTCCGCCGCGGGCACGGGCCTCTCCGCCGCCAAGGTCAGCGCGCAGGCGTTCGCGGCCGTCACCACCGCCGCGTTCGGCTCGTTCCTCGGCGGCGCGGGCGGGACCGTCGCCGGCGCCGGCATCGCCGCGGTCGTCACCACCGTCGGTGACGCCGTCTACCAGCGCTCGATCGAGCGCACCCGCGACCACGTCCGCACCCGGTTGCGCAGCGCCCGTCGCGACGGTGCGGCGCGTCCCCACCCCGAGGACGCCGCCGCCGAGGGTCCCCGCGACGTCGCCACCGTCGTCGCCCGCGCGTCCGGGGAGGGCACCACGGTCATGACGGGTCCCCCCGGGTCCGGCCCCGACGAGCACCCCACGGTCGTCCTCGGCACCGCGGGCGGCGAGCCCACCCGCGTCACGCCCGCGGCGGAGACGCGGGCCCTCGGCGCCGACGACCCGACGCGCGCCGTCGGCCCCGGCACCCGCGTGATGTCCCCACCCGACGACGGGACCGACGAGGCCACCGCCCTGCACGGGGCCCCCGGCGACCCGGACGACCCGGACGACCCGGCCGACGGAGAGCCCCGCCCCACCCCGTGGCGGCGCTACGGCGTCCTCGCGGCGACCGCGCTGCTGATCTTCCTCGTGGCGATGCTGGCGATCACGGGCATCGAGCGCGTCAAGGGCTCGCCGCTGTCCGGTGGCGAGACCGGCACGAGCGTCGGCGCGGTGTTCGGCACGGCCGCGCCCACCACGACGACCTCGAGCGACGGCCCGGCGACCACGTCGAGCGCGCCCGCGGGCGGCGACGAGGCGACCACGACGACCGAGGCGCCCGACGGGGGCGGGGAGACCACCGAGCCCACGCGGACGACCACGACCACGTCACGCGCCCCGCTGGTGCCGTCCGGGGTGCTCCCGGGTAACTGACGGTTCGTGCGCACCGACTTCGAGCCCGACGCCCTCGGCCCCGTCGGCTTCTACAAGTTCCTGACCTCGGTGATCGTCCCGCGGGCGATCGCCTGGGTGGTGACGCGCTCCGCCGAGGGCGTCGACAACCTCGCGCCGCACTCGTTCTTCACCGTCGCGAGCACCGACCCGCCCGTCGTGCAGTTCACGTCGGTGGGGGAGAAGGACTCGCTGCGCAACGCCGAGGCGACCGGGGAGTTCACGGTGTGCCTGACCCCGGAGCCGCTGCTCGAGGCGATCAACGCGACCGCGACCGACTTCCCGGCGCACGAGAGCGAGATCGACGCGACGGGCGTGACCCGCGAGCCCTCGACGCACGTGGCGCCGCCGCGGATCGCGGAGTCGCCGGTCGCGCTCGAGTGCCGGTTGGAGCGGACGCTGCCGGTCGGCAACTGCACGCTCGTGCTGGGACGGGTGGTGCACGCGGTGGTGTCCGACGACGCGCTCGTCGACGGCCGGCCCGACGTCAGGCGCCTGGCCCCGCTCGCGCGCCTCGGCGGCAACGAGTGGTCGACGATCGGGGAGGTCGTCGCCACCCCGCGCATCCGCTACGCCGACTGGCCCGGGCACTACCCCGGGGCGTCCCCCAGCAGCTGAGCGGCCTGCGGCCCGCCGACGGCGAGCAGGCGGCCGCGCGGGTCGGCCACCAGGCGCCGCGTGCCGTGGTCGAGAATCCCCATGGTGCCGGTCAGCGAGGCGCAGACCTCGTCGCCGCGGCGCAGCTCGGTGTCCATCCGGAACGTCTTGCCCGCGCCGAAGCGCACGTCGACGGCGACCTCCACGTCGTCGCCGTGGCGCAGCTCGGCGAGGAACCGCACGGTCGTCTCGAGGATCACCGGGCCGAGCCCGGCCGCGGTCAGGGCGTCGATCCCGATGCCCGCGGCCCGCAGGATCTCGGTGCGGCCGTGCTCGCCGTACTGGTGGTAGACGGCGTGGTTGAGGTGGCCGTTGGCGTCGCACTCGTAGCCGCGCACCGTCACCGTCGTCGAGAACACCCGGCCTCCTCACACCGCCCGTGATCGTCGCGATCGTGGCAGGCTGCCCCGGTGCGCATCGGGATGGGGTTGAACTACAGCGGCGGGTTCGAGGAGACGGTCGCCGAGCTCGCCGAGCACGAGGCGGCGGGGCTCGACATCGCCTTCGTGCCCGAGGCCTACAGCTTCGACGCGGTGAGCCAGCTCGGGTTCATCGCCGCGCGCACGTCCCGGCTCGAGATCGCGTCGGGCATCCTACAGATCTACACGCGCACGCCGTCGCTGACGGCGATGACCGCGGCGGGCCTCGACTACGTCTCCGGCGGGCGCTTCACGCTCGGCATCGGGGCGTCCGGCCCGCAGGTCATCGAGGGCTTCCACGGCGTGCGCTACGACGCGCCGCTGGGCCGCACCCGGGAGATCGTCGACATCTGCCGGCAGGTGTGGCGCCGCGAGAAGGTGCAGCACGAGGGCAAGCACTACACGATCCCGCTCCCGCCGGACCAGGGCACGGGCCTCGGCAAGCCGCTGAAGATCATCAACCGTCCGGTGCGCGACCGGATCCCGATCGTGCTGGCCGCCATCGGGCCGAAGAACGTGGCGCTGACCGCGGAGATCGCCGAGGGCTGGCTGCCGATCCTGTTCGTGCCCGAGCGCGCGCACGAGGTGTGGGGCGAGTCGCTGGCCGCCGGGAAGGCGAAGCGCGACCCGTCGCTGGGCGAGCTGCAGACCTACCTGCAGGCCTCGCTGTGCATCACCGAGGACGCCGACACGGCACAGCAGATGCTCGACGGGATGCGGCCGTTCGTCGCGCTCTACGTCGGCGGCATGGGCGCCAAGGGCAAGAACTTCTACAACGAGCTCGCCCAGCGCTACGGCTACGAGGAGGAGGCCGAGAAGGTCCAGGACCTCTACCTCGACGGCAAGAAGGACGAGGCCGCCGCGGCGGTGCCCGAGGACCTCGTCAAGGCCATGTCCCTCATCGGGCCGCGGTCGTACGTCGCCGAGCGCCTGCAGGCCTTCGCGGGCGCCGGTGTCACCACCATCAACGTCACGCCCCTGGCGGGCACGCCCGCCGAGCGGGTGTCGTTGGTGGGGCAGGTCAAGCAGCTGGCCGCCGACCTCTAGGAGCCGACATGCGTGTGTTCGCCGACATCGACGAGCTGCGGGGGGCGGTGGGCGAGGACCTCGGCACGAGCGAGTGGGTCACCGTCGACCAGCACCGCGTCGACATCTTCGCCGACGCCACCGACGACCACCAGTGGATCCACGTCGACCCCGAGCGGGCCGCCTCGGGACCCTTCGGGAAGACCGTCGCGCACGGCTTCCTGACCGTCGCCCTCATGCCCAAGTTCGGCTGGGACACCTTCGAGGTGAAGGGCGTCTCGATGACGATGAACTACGGCCTGAACAAGGTGCGGTTCCCCGCGCCCGTGCCGGTGCCGAGCCGTGTGCGAGGTCACTGCCGCCTGGTGGACGTCAGCGACGTGGCCAACGGCGTGCAGGCCACCATCGGGGGGACGGTCGAGATCGAGGGATGGCCGAAGCCGGCGTGCGTCGCCGAGGTCATCCTGCGCTACGTGGTGTAGACGAGGAGGTCGGCGTGGCCGATGCGGTGATCTGTGAGCCCCTGCGCACCCCGGTGGGTGGGTTCGGGGGCGGGCTGCGGGACGTGGCGCCCCAGACCCTGGCGGCGACCGTGATCCGCGAGCTGGTCGCGCGGACGGGCGTGACGGCCGACCAGATCGACGACGTGGTCTTCGGCCACTGCTACCCGACCATGGACGCGCCGGCGATCGGCCGGGTCGCGGCGCTGGACGCGGGCCTCGAGGTGACCGTCCCGGGCATCCAGGTCGACCGCCGGTGCGGCTCGGGGCTGCAGGCGGTGCTCTACGCGGCGATGGCGGTGCAGACCGGTGGGGCGTCGCTGGTGCTCGCCGGCGGCGCGGAGTCGATGTCGGGCGCGACGTACTACAGCCAGGCGCCGCGCTGGGGCACCAAGGCCGGCGGCTTCGAGATGAAGGACGCGCTGGCCGAGGGCCGTGTGCACGCCGGTGGGGTGAACCACCCGGTGTGGGGCGGGATGATCGAGACCGCGGAGAACGTCCGCAAGCAGTACGCGATCCCGCGCGAGGAGCAGGACCGCCTGGCCGTGCGCTCGCACGAGAAGGCGACCGCGGCGGTCAAGGACGGGCGTTTCGCCGACGAGCTGGTGCCGGTGACGGTGCCGGGGCGCAAGTCGGACACGGTCGTCGACGCCGACGAGCACATCCGTCCGGACGCGTCGCTGGAGTCGTTGGAGAAGCTGCGCCCGATCATGGGCAAGAAGGACCCGGACGCGACGGTCACGGCGGGCAACGCCTCCGGGCAGAACGACGGCGCCGCGGCGTGCCTGGTGACGACGCCGGAGAAGGCCGCCGAGCTGGGCCTGCGGCCGCTGGCGCGCCTGGTGTCGTGGGGCCTGGCCGGTGTCGGGCCGGAGATCATGGGCATCGGCCCGGTGCCGGCCACCGAGGCCGCGCTGGGCCGGGCGGGGCTCTCGTTGGCCGACCTCGACGTCATCGAGCTCAACGAGGCCTTCGCCGCCCAGGCCCTGGGCGTCGGGCGGGAGTGGGGCATCGACCTCGTCACCGACGAGCGCGTGAACCCCAACGGCTCGGGCATCTCGCTGGGCCACCCCGTCGGCGCCACCGGCGTGCGGATCCTGGCGACGATGCTGCGCGAGATGGACCGCCGCGAGGCCCGCTACGGCCTCGAGACCATGTGCATCGGCGGCGGCCAGGGCCTCGCCGCGGTCTTCGAGCGCGTCGCCTGAGTGCGAGCAACGCGGCATTGCTGGCGTCAGGCGCCAGGATCGCCACATCGTCGAACTCGCGACACGCCGGTCACTCCGCTCTCCACTGCGCCTCGCGCTTCTCCCGGGCCGCCGCCATGCCCTCGGCCGCGTCCTGGGTGGCCCCGGCCACGCGACGCATCGTCTCGCCGAACCGGATCGCCTCGGTCTGCGGCAGGTCCTCCGCCCGGCGCGCCATCTCCTTGATCGCGCGCTGGGCCAGGGGCGCGCCGGCGAGCAGGCGGTCGGCCAGCGCCCGGGCCTCGGCCATGAGGTCGTCGTGGGGCACGACGCGCGACACCAGACCCATCTCCCGCGCCCGTGACGCGTCGACGCGCTCGCCGGTCAGCAGCAGCTCCATCGCCGGCTGCCACCCGATCCGCTGCGGCAGCCGGATCGCGCCGACGATCGTCGGGATCCCGAGGCGCACCTCCGGGAAGCCGAACGTCGCCCGCTCGCTCGCGATCACGAGGTCGCACCAGGTGACGAGCGTCAGCCCGTACCCCAGGCAGTGACCGTTCACGGCGGCGATCACCGGCTTGAAGATCTCCCAGCCGCTCTCGAACGAGTTCACCGTCGGGCGCTCCCAGAACGAGCCGGGGAAGTCGCCGGCCGGGTTGCCCTCGCCGCCCGCGTCGGCGCCGACGCAGAACGCCCGGCCCTCGCCGGTGACGATGCCGACCCACGCGTCGTCGTCCGCGCGGAAGCGGTCGAACGCCTCGTTGAGCCCGTCGCGCATCGCGCCGTCGATCGCGTTGAGCTTCTCGGGACGGGCGTAGGTGATCGTCGCGACGTGCCCGTCGCGCTCGTAGGTGACGCGCTCGCTCTCCACCGCGTCACCGTAGGGCGATCTCCTCCTGGCGAGGGGCGCCCGTCGCCCGTCTACCCGAGCGAGGGTGCCCCTCGCTCGGAGCGGCCCGACTCCCACGCCCGCCACCGGACCGGGGGAACCGTGGCGCTCCGATCGGCGCGCCGGCGGCACCGCCCCCGAGGATCCGCACCAGCAGGAGGTGTGTGACGGGCTCGACGGGGTGACCCGGGTGGCGGGGAGCGGACGAGGAGGTGCATGCTTGTACCCAGCAACCGATTGTACGGAGCATGCAATGGATTCCTCGCGGCTCCCGGTCCCGCCGGGGGTGGACGACCGCTGGCAGGTGTCGGACCGCCTCGGCCACCAGCTCATCCGCGTCATGCGCGCGATGGAGCGGGCGAAGGCCGGCAAGGGCGTCGGCCCGGACGGCGTCGAGCGCGCGGCGTACGTCCTGCTGGCGCGGCTCGTCCTCGAGGGGCCGCGGCGCTCGAACGCCCTCGCCGAGTCGGTGCACTCCGACCCGTCGACGGTCAGCCGCCAGGTCGCGGGCCTCGTGCGGGCCGGGCTCGTGGAGCGCCGGCCCGACCCCGAGGACGGACGGGCGACGCTCCTCGCCCCGACGTCCGAGGGCCTGCGCGTCTTCGAGGCCAACCGCGACCGCCGCAACAACCAGATCAGCGAGATGACC
This sequence comes from Actinomycetospora chlora, assembly GCF_039542135.1. Taxonomy (NCBI): domain Bacteria; kingdom Bacillati; phylum Actinomycetota; class Actinomycetes; order Pseudonocardiales; family Pseudonocardiaceae; genus Actinomycetospora; species Actinomycetospora chlora. The sequence continues at coordinate 19,971 of NZ_BAABHO010000072.1, read as the reverse complement.
GCGCACTGGGCCGAGTCCGACCGCCACCGGCTCATCGAGCTCCTCGAGCGCTTCGCCGGCGACATCGAGCAGCGCCTCGCGCCGTCCCCCACCCCGCCGTCGGCCGCCCTGCGCGGCCAGGAGGCTTCATGAGCACGCCCGCCGTGGCCGCGGCACCCCGCGCCGCCGCCCCGAGCAGCCCGGCCAGCACCGGCTTCACCCACCGCCAGATCCTCGTGATCCTGTCCGGGCTGATGCTCGGCATGTTCCTGGCCGCGCTCGACCAGAACATCGTCTCGACGTCCATCCGCACCATCGCCGACGACCTCCAGGGCCTCAACCTGCAGGCCTGGGCGACGACGGCGTACCTGATCACCGCCACGATCTCGACGCCGCTCTACGGCAAGCTCTCCGACCTCTACGGCCGCAAGCCCTTCTTCCTCTTCGCCATCGGCACGTTCGTCGTCGGGTCGGTGCTGTGCACGATCTCGACCTCGATGTACGAGCTGGCGGCCTTCCGCGCCCTCCAGGGCCTCGGCGCCGGCGGCCTGATGTCGCTGGCCCTGACGATCATCGGCGACATCGTCCCGCCCCGCGAGCGGGCCCGCTACCAGGGCTTCTTCCTCGCGGTGTTCGGCACGTCCAGCGTCATCGGCCCGGTGGTCGGCGGCTTCCTCGCCGGCCAGGACACGATCCTCGGCATCACCGGCTGGCGCTGGGTGTTCCTCGTCAACGTCCCGATCGGGATCGCCGCGTTCCTCGTCGTCATGCGGGTGCTCAACCTCCCGCACAGCCGCCGCGAGCACCGCATCGACTTCCCCGGCGCGATCGCGCTGGCCGTGGGCCTGGTGCCGCTGCTGATCATCGCCGAGCAGGGCCGCGAGTGGGGCTGGACCTCGACGTCGGCCATCGTCTGCTACGCCGTCGGCGCGGTCGGCCTCGTCGGCTTCTACCTCGCCGAGCGCGCCTACGGCGACGACGCCCTGCTGCCGCTGCGGCTGTTCCGCAACGGCGTGTTCAGCCTGACCTCGATCATCGCGGTCATCACCGGCATCGGGATGTTCGGCGGCATCGCGATCATCCCGCAGTACCTGCAGATCGTCACCGGCGCGACGCCGACGCAGGCCGGGCTGCAGATGATCCCGCTGGTCGGCGGCATCATGGTCGCCTCGATCATCTCCGGCCAGCTCACCAGCCGGACCGGGCGCTACAAGGTCTTCCCGGTGATCGGTCTCGGGCTGATGACCGTCGGCATGATGCTGTTCCACTTCCTGCTGCACGCCGACACCCCGTACTGGGAGATCGCGCTGCTCATGGTCGTGTTCGGCCTCGGGCTCGGCAACTGCATGCAGACCCTCGTGCTCGCGGTGCAGAACGCCGTGCCGGCCAAGGACATGGGCGTCGCGACCGCGTCGGCCACGTTCTTCCGGCAGATGGGCGGCACGCTGGGCGTCGCGGTGTTCCTGTCCGTGCTGTTCTCCACCGTCGGGGACAGCATCCGCGACGCGTTCGCCGCCATCGCGCCGACGCCGGCGTTCCAGGCCGCCCTCACCGACCCCACGATCGCGGCGAACCCGGCCAACCAGGTCGCGCTGAACCCGGTGGCCGGCGCGGCGCAGGTCGCCCAGGACTCCTCGGTGCTGCAGCGGATGGACTCCCGCCTCGCCGAGCCGTTCCTCGTCGGGTTCTCCGACTCGATGGACCTGGTCTTCCTCATCGCCGGCTGTGTCATCGCGGTCGGGTTCGTGCTGATCTGGTTCCTGCGCGAGGTCCCGCTGCGCACGCAGTCGGGCATCCAGGCCCGCGACGCGGAGAGCGTCGGGACCCCCACCGACGCCGCCGTCGGCGGGCCGGCCGCCGGTGCCTCCGCGCACAACACCGCCAACGACGCGCCGCCGGTGCCCGCGGCCTCCGCGGCCGTCCGCACCACCACGGCACCGACCGTGCCGACGCGGGTGCCGCTGCCGGCCGCGCAGGCCCCGCAGACCCGCCCGGTCGGGCCGGCCTGGCAGGCCCGGCACCCGGAGCCCGCGTGGGGCCCGCCGGCCAGCGCCGACGCGGTGCGGCCGACACCCCACCCGAGCAGCAACGGCAACGGGCACGCCAACGGGCACGGTGGGGCACCGGCCGTCCACGGCCGCGTGTCGGGCGCCGACGGCGGTCCCGTCACCCCGGACGACGAGGTCACCGTCTCGCTGCACGGCCTCGACGGTGCCCCCGTGCGCCGCACCGGCCTGGACGACCGGGGCGGCTTCAGCCTCGCGCCGCCCTCGCCGGGCACCTACGTGCTCATCGCCAGCTCGCCGCGGCGGCGGCCGTTCGCCGAGCTCGTCACCGTCGACGGCGCCCCGGTGCGCCGCGACGTCGCCCTGGCCCGCACGGCGACGCTCGGCGGCCGCGTCGCCGAACCCGACGGGACGCCCGTCGCGGGCGCGACCGTCACCGTCACCGACCCGGGCGGCGGGGTCGTCGCCGTGCGGCGCAGCGACGCCGACGGGGCGTGGGAGAGCGGCGAGTGCGAGCCCGGCGCCTACACGGTCACGGTCCTCGCGCCCGGCCGCCCGCCGCAGGCCGCGCGGGTCACCGTCGGCGCGGACGGCGCCCGCCAGGACGTCACGGTGCCGCCGGCGCGCTACGCGCTGTCGGGCGTCGTGCGCGGCGCGAGCGGGTCCGCGGTGCCGGAGTCGCTGGTGGTGCTCGTCGGCCAGGACGGCGCGGTGGTGGCCTCGGCGGTCACCGGCCCCGACGGCCGGTTCCGGCTCGACGACCTCCCGCCCGGCCGGCACATGCTCACCGCGAGCGGGTTCGCCCCGGTGACCCAGCAGGTCGCCGTGGAGGCCGCCGCCGACGTCACGCTGACCGTGACGCCGCCGCGGCCCGCCACGCCGGGTGTCGACGGTGCCGACCACGGGCGCCACGAGGCGCCGGACGCCCCGGAGTCCCCGGAGCCGGTATCGAGCTGACGCGCCCACGCGCTCGTGAGTGGTCCGGGTCGCCGTGGCGACCCGGACCACTCACGCGGCGCTAGCCCTCGTGGCGGTCGCGCGAGGCCTTGACCTCGGCCTCGGCCTCGGCGCGCCCCACCCACGAGGCGCCCTCGACGCTCTTGCCGGGCTCGAGGTCCTTGTAGACCTCGAAGAAGTGCTGGATCTCGAGGCGGTCGTACTCCGAGAGGTGGTGGATGTCGCGCAGGTGGTCCTGGCGCGGGTCGCCGGCCGGGACGCAGAGCACCTTGTCGTCGCCGCCGGCCTCGTCGGTCATGCGGAACATCCCGATCGGGCGGGCCGCGACCACGCAGCCGGGAAACGTCGGCTCCTGGATGAGCACCAGCGCGTCGAGCGGATCGCCGTCCAGGCCGAGCGTGTTCTCGATGTAGCCGTAGTCGGCCGGGTACTGCGTCGCGGTGAACAGGGTCCGGTCCAGGCGGAGCCGGTTCGTCTCCTTGTCCATCTCGTACTTGTTGCGGACCCCCTTGGGGATCTCGATCAGCACGTCGAACTCCACGGTGACGCTCACCGCTCCCTGTGTCGCTGGTCCGTCGTCGGCCGCCTCTAGTCTGGAGTACCGGCCGGGGTGACCCGGCACACCACGGAGGTGACCTCTCCCTCGCCCGGGTGAGGTGAACAGCAGGTGAGGAGGGGTCCCGCGGCGTGAGCGGCGACGGACACCGCGCGGACACGCCGACGTCGTCCGCCCTCCACCGGTGGGGTCGCCGGCTGCTCGTGCTCGGGATCGTCGTGGTCCTGCTCGGCGGGCTCGGGATCGGCACCGCGCTCACCGCCCCGTCGCTGGCCCGCACCGTCGGGCTGCCGGTGTGGCTCACCGGAGGGCCGGCCGCGGACCCGCCGGAGCCGGTCACGCCCCGGCTGGCGCTGGCCGCCGCCCCGACCGACACGCCGGTGCCCACGTCGGCCGGCCTCGCGTCCGCCCTCGACGCCCGCGCCGCCGCGCTGGGCGACCTCACCGGCGCCGTCGTGGACCCGGCCGACGGCCGGCGGCTCTGGGAGCGGCGCCCGAGCGAGCCCCAGGTCCCGGCGTCGGTCACCAAGGTGCTGACCAGCTCCGCGGCCCTGCTGCGCCTCGACCCCACGCTGCGGTGGACGACCCGCGTCGTCGCCGGCCCCACGCCCGACTCGGTGGTGCTCGTCGGCGGCGGCGACCCGACGCTGTCGTCCCTGCCGGCCGGGCAGCAGAGCGTCTACCCCGACGCCGCGCGCCTGGACGACCTGGTGGCCGCCGTGAGCGCCGCCCGCGCCGGGCAGCCGCCCGTGCGCCAGGTCTACGTCGACGTCTCCCGCTACGAGAACGGCGGCGGCAACGGGCAGGCCGCCGGGTGGGACCCCGTCGACATCGCCGGCGGCAACTTCGCCCCGATCGTCCCGGTGATGCTCGACGGCGGCCGCGTCGACCCGACCGCCGTCGACGGCACCCGCATCGCGTCGCCGGCCTCCGCGGCGGCCACCGAGCTGGGCGCGCGGCTGACCCGCGGCGGCACCGCTCCGACCGTCGCGATCGGCACCGCGCCCCCGAACGCCCCGGTGCTGGGGGAGGTGGTGTCCCCGCCGGTCACCGAGCTGGTGCGCACCGCGCTGCAGAACTCCGACAACGTGCTCGCCGAGGCCCTGGGACGCGAGGTCGCCCGCAGCGTCGGGGAGCCGACGACGTTCGACGGGGCCGCGCGGGCGGTCACGCGAGTGCTGGACGAGGCGCGGATCGACACCACGGGCGTCGTCCTCGCCGACACCAGCGGGCTCTCGGTGAACGACCGCATCCCCGCCGGCGTCCTCGCCTCGGTGCTCGCGCCCGCCGCCGCGCCGACGGGCGCCGACCCGCGCACCCCTCTGCTGCGGCCCCTGCTCGACGGCCTGCCCGTCGCGGGCGGGGGCGGCACGCTCGCGGAGCGGTACACGCCCGGCACCGCCACGTCCGACGGCCGCGGCTGGGTTCGTGCCAAGACCGGCACGCTGACGGCGGCGAACGCCCTGGCCGGTGTGGTCAGCACCGAGGACGGGCGCACGCTCGTGTTCGCGTTCATGAGCAACGGCGCCGACCCCGGCACCGCCCGCCCGGGCCTCGACGGCCTGGCGGCGGCCCTGCACGACTGCGGCTGCCGCTGACGCCACCGCCACGGGGACCGCACGTACGGTGGTCCTCGTGAGCACCGACGTGACCACCACCGAGCGGGCGACGGGCATGCCCGTCGACTGGGGCCTCGCCGCCGCCACCGGCGCGCGCCTCGTGCCGGCCGGGCCGGCGGTCACCCCGGAGCAGGCCGCCGCCGAGGTGCGGCGCCTGCGCGACGGGGCGCGGGTCTCCGAGCAGCACGTCCGCGAGCTCACCGGCATGGGCGCGGGGCTCCCGGTGCCCGAGGCCGACGTCGTCGACCGGCCGGACTGGATCCGCTCCGCCGTCGACGGGGTCGCCACCCTGCTCGACGACGTCCCCGGCCCCCGCCGGCCCGAGGGCCTGGTGGGCGACGCCGTCGGTCGCGTCACGCGCTCGGCCGCCGGCCTGCAGATGGGCACGCTGCTGGCGTTCCTCGGCAGCCGGGTGCTGGGGCAGTACGACCCGTTCGGCGGCCCGGAACGAGCCGGCCGCCTGCTGCTCGTGGCGCCCAACGTCGTCGCCGCCCAGCGAGCGCTCGACGTCGACGGCGACGACTTCGCCCTGTGGGTCTGCCTGCACGAGGCCACGCACCGGCTGCAGTTCACGGCCGTGCCCTGGCTGCGCGACCACTTCCGCGGCGAGGTCGCCACCTTCGCCGGCAACATCGACGGCTCCGCCTCCGGCGCGGTCGACCGGCTGCCCGAGATCCTCAAGGCCCTGCGCCGCGAGCGGCCCACGGACGGGCTCGCGCTGGTCGAGATGTTCCAGGGGCCCGAGCAGCGCGCCGTGCTCGACCGCCTGCTCGCCCTGACCACCCTGCTCGAGGGGCACGCCGAGCACGTCATGGACGCCGTGGGGCCGGCGGTCGTGCCGTCGGTGGCGACCATCCGGGCGCGGTTCACCACCCGGCGCCGGGGCGGCGGCCTCGTCGACCGCCTGCTGCGCACGCTGCTCGGCGTCGACGCCAAGATCCGGCAGTACGAGCAGGGCCGCGTGTTCGTCGACCAGGTCGTCGACACCGTCGGCCTGCCTGGCCTGAACGCCGTGTGGACCTCGCCGGACACCCTGCCCCGCCGCGCCGAGATCACCGACCCGGCCGCCTGGGTCGCGCGCGTCCACGGCTGAGCCACCGGCGGGGGACGTGACACGCGCGCCCGACCCGGTCGCCGACGTCCGCCGGGCGGTGCGCGAGGCCCTCAGTGGTGCCGCGAACGGGTATCTCGCTGCTTCTATGCGCCCGAACTCCCCGTTGATCATCGCCTGCTCGGGCGGGGCGGACTCCCTCGCGCTGGCCGCGGCGGCCGTCCACGTCGCGGACGGGCCGGTGCACGGCGTCGTCGTGGACCACGGCCTCCAGGACGGCTCGGACCGGCAGGCGGCGCGCGCGGCGGCGCAGCTGGGGGCGCTGGGGGTGAGCGCCGAGGTCGTCCCCGTCGACGTCGGCGGCGAGGGCGGACCGGAGGCCGCGGCCCGCACCGCCCGCTACGCCGCGCTGCGAGAAGCATCACGTGCGCGCGGCGATGTCCCGGTCCTGCTCGGCCACACGCTGGACGACCAGGCCGAGACCGTCCTGCTCGGGCTGGGTCGCGGGTCGGGCGCGCGCTCGCTGGCCGGGATGGCCGTGTGGGACCCGCCGTGGTGCCGCCCCCTCCTCGGTCTGCGGCGCGCGACGACCCGGGCGGCCTGCGCCGCGACGGGCCTCGACTCGTGGGACGACCCCCACAATGCCGACCCCCGCTACACCCGCGTCCGCCTGCGTCACGAGGTCCTGCCGCTGCTCGAGGACGTGCTGTCCGGGGGCGTGGCCCCCGCGCTGGCCCGGACGGCGGCACAGCTCGCCGACGACGACGCCGCGCTCACCGCCCTCGCCGAGGCCCGGCTGGCCGTCCTGGCGGGCGCCGACGGCGGGCTCGACGCCGTCGCCCTGGCCGCCGACCCGCCGGCGATCCGCCGCCGCGTGCTGCGGTCGTGGCTGGTCGCGCGGGGTGCCCCGGAGCTCTCCGACGCCCACCTGCGCGCCGTCGACCGGCTCGTCGCCGCCTGGCGCGGACAGGGAGCACCGCCACTGCCGGGTGGGTTGGAGGTCGTCCGGGCGCATGGCAGGCTGCAAGCGGTCGCGGCCCGATCCGCCGGGCCGCCCCCGACCCGGTGAGGAGCCCCCGAACGGTGTACGACGGCGACATCTCGTCCGTGCTGATCACCGAGGAACAGATCCAGGGGAAGATCGCCGAGCTCGCCGCGCAGATCGGCGCGGACTACGGCGAGCGCGACCAGGACCTCGTGCTGGTGGGGGTCCTCAAGGGCGCGGTGATGTTCATGACCGACCTCGCGCGCCGGCTCCCGATGCCGACCCAGCTCGAGTTCATGGCCGTGAGCTCGTACGGGTCGTCGACGTCGTCTTCCGGTGTGGTCCGCATCCTCAAGGACCTCGACCGCGACATCTCCGGCCGCCGCGTGCTCATCGTCGAGGACATCATCGACTCGGGCCTGACGCTGTCCTGGTTGCGCAAGAACCTCGAGTCCCGCGGACCGGCCTCGCTCGAGGTCGTCACGCTCCTGCGCAAGCCCGAGGCGGCCAAGCTCGACGTCGAGGTGGCCTACGTCGGCTTCGACATCCCCAACGAGTTCGTCGTCGGCTTCGGGCTCGACTACGCGGAGCGCTACCGCGACCTCCCCTACATCGGGACGCTCGACCCGCGCGTGTACGCCTGACCTAGGGCCCGATCACCGACCGATCACTGAACGATCACTCACCCGTCACGGCCCCGCGTGCGACCGGATCGTGACCGAGGGCTACCGTCCGCCACATGGCCGGTGCGCGTCGCTCTCTGTGGCTGGTCAACGGGCTGATCGTGCTGGTCGTGCTGCTCGCCGCCGGCGGCACGGTCTACGCGCTGACGAGCAGCGGCGGCACCGACGACCAGGGTCTGCGCACCACCCCGGTGGCGCGGGGGACCGTCGCCGCGACCGTCAGCGCGTCGGGCGCGGTCACCAGCGCGCGGGGCTCCACGCTGAACTTCGCCACCAGCGGCCGCGTCGAGGACGTCCGGGTGAAGCTCGGGGACACGGTCACCGCGGGCGAGGTCGTGGCGACGCTCGACCCCGAGTACGCCGAGGCCAACCTCGACGCCGCCCGGGCCCAGCGCGACGCCGCGCGCCAGCAGCTCGCCGACGCCCGCGAGGCGCGTGACAACCCGACCACCACCGCGGCAGCTCCGGCGGCGGGCGGCACAGCCCAGCAGCCGGCGGCGACGCAGGCACCGGCCGGCGGTGCGGCTCCGGCGGGGGGTGCGGCGCCCGCTCAGCAGCAGACCCAGCAGCAGAACCAGCAGCAGAACCAGCCACAGGGTCAGGGTCAGGGCCAGGCCCCATCGCAGCAGCAGGGCGGCGCTCCTGTTGTCGAGGTCAACCGGTTCGGTATGGCGCCGCAGCCCAAGGCCGACCCCACGCCCACCCCGACGCCCGGTGCCGGGACGAGCAGCGGTGGCGCGGCCGGGGGCGCCGGTGGCGGGGCCACGACGCCGGAGGGCCAGGTCGCTTCGGCCGAGGCGTCGCTGGCGCAGGCGGAGGCGTCGGTCATCCAGGCCGAGCAGTCGCGCGACAACCTGGAGCTGGCGTCGCCGCAGGACGGCACGGTCGTGAGCCTCGACATCGGGCCCGGCCAGCTGGTGCCCGCCGGCGGCACGACGAGCAGCTCGACGACGTCGGGCAACCCGACCGGCGGCACGCTGCCCGACGGCTCCGCCGCGGGCGGGGGCGCGGCCGCGTCGGCCGGCGGCGGTGCCACCGGCGCGGCGTCCGGCGGAGCGGGCGGAGCCGGCGGCGGGAGCGCCGCAGCGGGCAGCGGCACGAACGTCACCGGCTCGCCGACCCAGCCGGCGGCGATGACCGTCCTCGACCTCGCGTCGCTGCAGATCCGCGCCGACGTCCCCGAGCTCGACGTGGGGCGCCTGGCGGTCGGCCAGCCCGTCGCGGTGACCGTGAACGCGCTGCCGGGGCAGTCGCTGCCCGGGGTGGTCAGCAGCGTCGACGTACTGCCGGGCACGGGCGCGTCGGTGCAGTACGGCACCAACATCACGCTCACCGGGCTGCCGCCGAACCTGCGGCCGGGGATGTCGGCGAGCGTGGCGGTCACCGTGGCCGAGGCCTCGAACGTGTCGTTCCTGCCCTCGGCCGCGATCACGCCGACCGGCGGCGCGGGCGCGACGTCGGGGACCGTGCAGGTGCTCGGCCCGGACGGCGTGCCGCAGACGCGGACGGTCGGTCTCGGCCTCAGCTCGGACACCACGACCGAGATCCGCTCCGGCCTCGCGCCCGGCGAGCTCGTGGTGCTGCCCGGTGCGACCGCGGAGATCCAGCCCGGCCAGGGGCCTCCTGGACGCCAGAACAACAACGGCGGCGGCAACCGATCCGGGCGCGGCGGAGGATGACCTCGGGTGAGCCGGTGCCGCACGTCCTCGACGTCCGGGGCCTGTCGAAGGTCTACGGCGTCGGCGACACCGCGGTGCACGCCCTGCGGGACGTCGACCTCACCGTGCGGCGCGGCGAGTACGTCGCGGTCATCGGCCAGTCCGGATCGGGCAAGTCGACGCTGCTCAACATGCTCGGCTGCCTGGACGCGCCCACCTCGGGGCGCTACCTGCTCGAGGGCCTCGACGTCGCCCACCTCGACGAGCGCCAGCAGGCCGTGCTGCGCAACCGGCAGATCGGCTTCATCTTCCAGGCGTTCAACCTCATCCCGCGCACGAGCGCGCTCGCGCAGGTCGAGCTCCCCCTCGTCTACGCCGGGGTCGGGCGCCGGGTGCGCCGCGAGCGCGCGGAGGCGGCGCTCGCGCTCGTCGGCCTCGCCGAGCGCGCCGACCACCGGCCCAACCAGCTCTCCGGCGGCCAGCAGCAGCGGGTCGCGGTGGCCCGCGCGCTGGTGACCACGCCGGCCCTCCTGCTCGCCGACGAGCCCACGGGCAACCTCGACTCGACGAGCACCCGCGACGTCCTCGCGCTCTTCGACCGCCTGCACGCGGCCGGGCGCACCATCGTCCTCATCACCCACGACGACGAGGTGGCCGCCCGGGCCGAGCGGGTCGTGGTGGTCACCGACGGGCGCCTGCACGAGGCGGAGGCGCGGCGGTGAACGTGGTCGAGGTCGTCCGGTTCGCCCTGCGCGGGCTGTGGGCCAACCGCCTGCGCTCGCTGCTGACGATGCTCGGGATCATCATCGGCATCGCGGCGGTGATCCTGCTGACCGCGCTCGGCAACGGCGCCTCGCAGTACATCCAGAGCCAGATCGCGGGCCTCGGCGCCAACAGCATCACGGTGCTCCCGCGCCAGCCCCCCGCGAGCGCGGGCACCGACGGCCGGCCGCTCACCGAGGCCGACGTCGAGGCGCTCGGCGACCCCCAGGGCGCACCGGACATCGCGTCGGTGTCCGGCGTCGTCACCTCCTCCGTGACGGTGGACGCGGGCCGGGCGAGCACCGGCGCGACGATCGTGGGCAGCACCCCGACCTACTTCCCGGGCGCCAACGTCCAGATCGCCACCGGCCGCGCCTACACCGAGGCCGACGTCACCGCGGGCCGCAAGGTCGCGCTCCTGGGTGCCACCGTCGTCGAGGACCTCTTCGGCGCGAACGCCGCCCCGGTCGGACGCTCCGTGCTGGTCAACGGCGTGCCGTTCGACGTCATCGGCACGCTGGTCCCGTCCGGCAACGGCGGCGGGCTGTCGAACCCCGACGAGAACGTGCTCACGCCGCTGACCGCGGTGCAGGGGTCGCTGACCGGCTTCGGGGACCTCAGCCAGATCGTGGTCCAGGCCCGGTCGACGGAGGCGCAGGCCGCGGCCGAGACCGAGGTCAACTCGATCCTCGACCGCCGCCACGGCATCGAGAACGCCGACGACCGCGACTTCCAGGTGATCAGCGCCCGGCAGCTGGCCGACGTCCTCGACCAGACCCTCGGCGCGTTCACCCTGCTGCTCGCCGCGATCGCCGCGATCTCGCTGGTGGTCGGCGGCATCGGGATCACCAACATCATGCTCGTGTCGGTCACCGAGCGGACGCGCGAGATCGGCATCCGCAAGGCCCTCGGGGCGCCGCCGTCGGCGATCCTCGGGCAGTTCCTCGTCGAGTCGATCATCCTGAGCCTCGTCGGTGGCGCCATCGGCGTGGCCGTCGGCTACGCCGGCACGCTCGTGCCGCTCGGCGACTTCCGGCCGGTCGTGGTGCCCGCGGCCGTCGTGGCCGCGGTCGCCGTCTCGGCCGCCATCGGCATCTTCTTCGGCGCCTACCCCGCCCGCCGGGCCGCCCGCCTGCGGCCCATCGACGCGCTGCGCCGCGAGTGAAGGAGGACCCGTGAACCAGCCGTCCGAGGACCGCGAGGAGCGCGAGGACCAGGACACCGCGGCGGGGGAGACCCGCGAGGAGCGGCCCGGGTCGGCGGCGACCGAGCAGTTCCCGGTGCCGCCGCCGGCGCGCCGGTCGGATCCGCCGCCGCAGCAGTACCGGCCCGAGCCCTGGCGCGACGTCCCCCGCGACGGTCAGGACGGTCGGGGCCAGGACGTCCGGGGCCAGGACACCGACCGCGCCGCGGCCGTGCTGGACCGCCCCGTCGACGACGTGGACCTCGCCACCCGGCTGCGCCGCCCCGGCCTGGCGCGCTCGACCCGCATCCTGCTGCTCGTGCTCGGCGGCGTCGTGTGCGTGGCGGTCGGCCTCTTCGTCGGGCGGGCGACCGCTCCCGACACCGGTCCCGGCTCGGTGCCCGACATCCTCGGCGTCGTCGAGTCCGTCCAGCCCACCGGCGGCGGCTTCCCGATCGTCACGGTCCGCGCGGGCGACGGCACCCAGACCGCGCTGCGCACGACGGCCGGCACGGACGTCGCCGTCCCCCGCCCGGACGGGCCCGCGGGACTGCGCGTCGGGCAGCAGGTGACGGTGCACGCCGAGCGCGGCGCCGACGGCGCGGTCACCGCGGTGCGCGTCGACGTCCCGGCCGGTTCCTGACACCGCTAGCCTGCGCACCGTGGCCGACCAGGGTGCTGCTGCAGAGATCGCTGCCGGGTACGCGACCGAGGGCGCGGCCCTCGAGCTGGGGACCGTCGTCGTCGACGGCACGGTCGACCCCGGCGCCCGCGTCCGGATCCCGTTCGCGACGCTGAACCGGCACGGGCTCGTCGCCGGCGCGACCGGCACCGGCAAGACCAAGACGCTGCAGAACCTCGCCGAGCAGTGCTCGGCGGCGGGCGTCCCGGTGCTGCTCGCCGACATCAAGGGCGACCTCTCGGGTCTGGCGAAGCAGGGCGAGCAGAACGACCGCGTCACCCAGCGCGCCACCGACACCGGCGACGACTGGACGCCGACGGCGTACCCCGTCCAGTTCCTCTCGCTCGGCGAGGGCATCGGCGTCCCGGTTCGCGCGACGATCACCGGGTTCGGGCCGATCCTGCTGTCGAAGGTGCTCGGCCTCAACGCCACCCAGGAGTCGACGCTCGGCCTGATCTTCCACTGGGCCGACCAGCAGGGCCTCGCCCTGCTCGACACCAAGGACCTGCGCTCGGTCATCGCGCACCTGCTCTCCGACGAGGGCAAGGAGCAGCTCAAGGGCATCGGCGGGGTCTCGACGGCGACGGCCGGGGTGATCCTGCGGGCGCTGGTCAACCTCGAGGCCCGGGGCGGGGAGAAGTTCTTCGGCGAGCCCGAGTTCGAGCCGGCGGACCTGCTCGCGGTCGAGGGCGACGGGAAGGGCCGCGTCACGCTGCTCGAGCTCGCCGACCAGCAGGCCGACCCGATGCTCTACTCGACGTTCCTGATGTGGCTGCTCGCCGAGCTCTTCGAGGACCTCCCCGAGGCCGGCGACATCGACAAGCCCAAGCTCGTCTTCTTCTTCGACGAGGCGCACCTGCTGTTCGCCGACGCGTCGAAGGCGTTCCTCGACCGCATCGAGCAGACGGTCAAGCTCATCCGCTCCAAGGGCGTCGGCGTCTTCTTCTGCACCCAGCAGCCCACCGACGTCCCCAACGACGTGCTCTCCCAGCTCGGCGCCCGGGTCCAGCACGCGCTGCGCGCCTTCACCCCGGACGACCAGAAGGCGCTGACGCGCACGGCGCGGACGTATCCGAAGAGCACGGTCTACGACATCGAGACGTCGCTGACCTCGCTCGGCACCGGCGAGGCGATCGTCACCGTGCTCTCCGAGCGCGGCGCCCCGACCCCGGTGGCCTGGACGCGGGTGCGCGCACCGCGCTCGCTGATGGCCGCGATCGGCGAGCCGGCCGTCACCGAGGCGGCGAAGGCGTCGCCGCTGTGGGGGAAGTACGGCACCCCGATCGACCGCGAGTCGGCCTACGAGAAGCTCTCGGCGTCGACCGGGGCGACGGGCGCGCCGGCCACCCCGCCGGCCGAGCCCGTGCCGCCGCAGCAGCCGCCTCAGGAGGCGCCGCCGCAGGCCCCGCCGCCCGCGGAGGACGAGGGGCCGGGGTTCATCGAGAAGGCCATGGCCAACCCGGCGGTGCGGTCGTTCGCCCGTTCGCTGGCCTCCTCGCTGGGCCGCGAGATCACGCGCGGCCTGTTCGGGACGGCCCGCCGGCGGCGCTGACCGCGGGCGGGCTTCCGCGCCCGGACCCCCGTCGGGCCCGCGGGGTACATTGAGCAGATCAGGGCGCCACGGCCACCCGTGCGTGGACGCACCCCGATCCGAGACGACTGATCACGACCGACCGCAGGGTCCACCCGGGGAGGGTCGAGGGCCGCCTGGAGGCCGCAACCGCATGGACCGCAAGCGCCTTCTCCGCAATCCACTCATCTGGATCGTGGTGTTCTTCCTCATCTACCTGGGGATCTCGTCGCTGCTCAGCGACACCCGCGGGTACACCGAGGCCCCGACGTCGCTCGTCCTCCAGCAGGTCGAGGCCCGCAACGCGTCGCAGATCACGATCGAGGACAAGGAGCAGCGCCTCCGGCTGACACTGACCAACCCGGTGCAGGTGCCCGGGGTGGACGGCGCCCAGCCGACGACGACCAACCAGATCTACGCGCAGTACCCCGCGGCGGCGACCGACCAGGTGTTCGCGCTGGTGCGCGACAACCCGGCGCCGTCGGGCTTCGACACCAAGGTGACGCAGGACTCGATCCTCACCCAGATGTTGATCTACCTGATCCCGCTGGGTCTGGTGCTGCTGCTGCTGTTCTGGATGATGAACTCCCAGGGCGGCGGCAACCGCGTCCTGTCCTTCGGCAAGTCCAAGGCCAAGCAGCTCAACAAGGACATGCCGAAGACCACCTTCGCCGACGTCGCGGGCGCGAACGAGGCGGTGGAGGAGCTCTACGAGATCAAGGACTTCCTCCAGAGCCCGACGCGCTACCAGCAGCTCGGTGCGAAGATCCCCAAGGGCGTCCTGCTCTACGGCCCGCCCGGCACCGGCAAGACGCTGCTCGCGCGCGCCGTCGCCGGCGAGGCGGGCGTGCCGTTCTACACGATCTCCGGGTCGGACTTCGTCGAGATGTTCGTCGGCGTCGGCGCGTCCCGCGTGCGCGACCTGTTCGAGCAGGCCAAGCAGAACTCCCCCTGCATCGTGTTCGTCGACGAGATCGACGCGGTCGGCCGCCACCGCGGCGCCGGCATGGGCGGCGGCCACGACGAGCGCGAGCAGACGCTGAACCAGCTGCTCGTCGAGATGGACGGGTTCGACTCCCGCGGCGGGATCATCCTCATCGCGGCCACCAACCGGCCCGACATCCTCGACCCCGCGCTGCTGCGCCCGGGCCGCTTCGACCGCCAGATCCCGGTCGCCGCGCCGGACCTCGCCGGCCGTCGCGCGATCCTGCAGGTCCACTCGGCGGGGAAGCCCCTGGCCCCCGACGCCGACCTCGACGGCCTGGCCAAGCGCACCGTCGGCTTCTCCGGCGCGGACCTCGCCAACGTCATCAACGAGGCCGCGCTGCTCACCGCCCGGCTGGGCCAGCAGCAGATCACCGGGGCCTCGCTGGAGGAGTCGGTCGACCGCGTCATCGGCGGCCCGGCCCGCAAGAGCCGCATCATCTCCGAGCAGGAGAAGAAGGTCGCGGCCTACCACGAGGCGGGCCACGCGCTCGCCGCGTGGGCGATGCCGGACATCGAGCCGGTCTACAAGGTCACCATCCTGCCGCGCGGCCGCACCGGCGGGCACGCCCTCGTCGTCCCCGAGGACGACAAGGAGCTGATGACCCGCTCGGAGATGATCGCCCGCCTGGTGTTCGCCATGGGCGGCCGGTCGGCCGAGGAGCTCGTGTTCCACGAGCCGACCACCGGCGCGTCCTCGGACATCGAGCAGGCCACCAAGATCGCCCGCGCGATGGTCACCGAGTACGGCATGAGCGCCAAGCTCGGGGCCGTGAAGTACGGCCAGGAGCAGGGCGAGCCCTTCCTCGGCCGCACCGCCGGCCGGCAGGCGGACTACTCGCTCGAGGTGGCCCACGAGATCGACGAGGAGGTGCGCAAGCTCATCGAGGCGGCGCACACCGAGGCGTGGGACATCCTCAACACCCACCGCGACGCCCTCGACGCGCTGACCGGCGAGCTCATCGAGCACGAGACGCTGCAGCGGCGCGACCTCGAGCGCGTCTTCGCGTCGGTCACCAAGCGGCCGCGCATCACCGCGTTCAACGACTTCGGCGAGCGCGTCCCGTCCGACCGGCCGCCGATCAAGACGCGGCGCGAGCTCGCCACCGAGCGCGGCGAGCCCTGGCCGCCGCCCGGCGAGCAGCAGGACGAGCGGGCCCCCGTCGGCTCGGTCGCCGGCAACGGCCACGCCGTCAACGGGTCGTACGGCAGTGGGGCGGGCGGCAACGGCGCCAACGGCACCTACGGCGCGCACTCGGCGAGCAACGGCCGCGACCGCGAGTCGGTCCCGGCCGGCACGGACGGCGGGTCGCCCACGCCGCCGCAGGGCACGCCCACCGCCGGCATCCCCGACGTGTACCGCACCGGGAGCAACGGCGGCCGTCGCGGCGGTCCGGGCGACGGCGACAAGCCGTCGTCGGTGGCGCCCAACTACGGCGCCCCGCCCGGGTGGACGCCGGCGACGGTCCCGCACGGCACGACGTGGAACCCCGGTGGCGCCGGTCATTCCGGTGGCGTCCCGTACGGCGGGCAGCCGTCCGGCTCGTCACGCTCGGCGGCCGACGACTGGTCGAACCCGTACGGTGATCCGGACGGCCGCACCCGCGAGGGCCGGTCGGAGGGCCGGCACACCGGGCCGAGCTGGGGCCACGACGGCTCCGACGGCACGTCCGGCACCTCCGGTCCGGACGGACGCGACACTCCTCGCGGGTAGCGCACGAGGTGGGCCGGCGTGCCTGCGCGGCGTGCCGGACCGGTCGAGGATGACCGCGAGGGAGACGTGACGACCAGTCAAGGTGAGGACGCGGAGCGGAGCGGAGCCGGACCGTTGACGCTGGACGGGAACCACCGGGTGCGCCCGACGGACGACGGCGCGGGTGGCCCGGTCGGCGACGCGATCGCGCCGGAGTGGCCCGGTTTCGACGCGGCCCGGGCCGAGGCGGCGGTGCGCGAGCTGCTGATCGCCATCGGCGAGGACCCGGAGCGCGAGGGCCTGCGCGAGACGCCGGCGCGGGTGGCGCGGGCGTACCAGGAGCTGTTCGCGGGCCTGCGCGCCGACCCCGCGGAGGTGCTCGAGCGCACCTTCGACGAGGGACACGAGGAGCTCGTGCTCGTGCGCGACATCCCGCTGTTCTCGATGTGCGAGCACCACCTGCTGCCGTTCCACGGCGTGGCGCACGTCGCGTACATCCCCGGCCCGAAGGGCCTGGTCACGGGGTTGAGCAAGCTCGCCCGGCTCGTCGACCTCTACGCGCGCCGCCCGCAGGTGCAGGAGCGCCTGACGAGCCAGGTGGCCGACGCGCTGGAGTCGCGCCTCGACACCCGGGGCGCACTCGTGGTGATCGACGCCGAGCACCAGTGCATGTCGGCGCGCGGGGTCCGGAAGCCGGGCGCGCGCACCACCACGTCCGCGGTGCGCGGCATCCTCAAGTCGTCGGCGAGCTCGCGCGCCGA
The DNA here is from genome assembly GCF_039542135.1 of Actinomycetospora chlora. Lineage (NCBI taxonomy): Bacteria > Bacillati > Actinomycetota > Actinomycetes > Pseudonocardiales > Pseudonocardiaceae > Actinomycetospora > Actinomycetospora chlora. The sequence continues at coordinate 2,842 of NZ_BAABHO010000072.1, read as the reverse complement.
GGCCATCAACCTCATCCGGAGCGGCTGACGGGTGGGTGCGCCGGTGCCGTCCCTCGGCCTGCCCGACCCCGGCCGCTGCGTCGTGATGGGCGTCCTCAACGTCACGCCCGACTCCTTCTCCGACGGCGGTCGGTGGCTCGACCGCGACCACGCCGTGGCCCACGGCGTCGAGCTGGCGCGCCGCGGCGCCGACCTCGTCGACGTCGGCGGCGAGTCCACCCGGCCCGGCGCGCAGCGGGTCGACGCCGCGACCGAGACGGCGCGCGTCGTCCCGGTGATCCGGGAGCTGGCGGCGGACGGCGTGCGGGTCAGCGTCGACACCACGCGTGCGGCCGTGGCCGCGGCTGCGGTCGAGGCGGGCGCGACGATGGTCAACGACGTGTCCGGCGGCCTGGCCGACCCGCACATGGCCCGGACGGTCGCCGAGACCGGAGTCCCCTGGGTGATCATGCACTGGCGCGGTCCGAGCGACCGGATGACGTCGCTGGCCTCCTACGAGGACGTCGTCGGCGAGGTCCGGGCCGAGATGGTCGAGCAGGTGGACCGTGCGGTGCTCGCGGGCGTCGACCCGTCGCGGCTCGTGCTCGACCCCGGTCTCGGGTTCGCCAAGACCGCGGCCCACAACTGGGCGCTGCTGCGCAAGCTGCCGGTGTTCACCGCGCTCGGCTTCCCGGTGCTGATCGGGGCGTCGCGCAAGCGGTTCCTCGGTGCGCTGCTGGCCGAGGACGACGGCACGGTCCGCCCGCCCGACGGCCGGGAGATCGCCACGGCCGCCGTCTCCGCGCTCGCCGCCGCGAACGGGGCGTGGGGCGTGCGGGTGCACGAGGTCGGCCCGTCGCTCGACGCCGTCGCGGTGGCCGCCGCGTGGTCGTGGGGGACGTCGCCGGCGGAGGTGGAGAAGTGAGCGCGCTCCGGGACACGAAGGAGACAGGGGAGCACGCCGATAGGGGAGCTGGACCATCGATGACCGACCGCATCCTGCTGCGGGGGCTGCGCGTGCGGGGGCACCACGGCGTGTTCGACCACGAGCGCCGCGACGGCCAGGACTTCGTGCTCGACCTGGCCCTCGAGGTCGACCTGGCGGCGGCGGGCGCGTCCGACGACCTGGCCGACACCGTCGACTACGGCGCGCTCGCGGAGACCGCCGCCGCGGTGGTCGCCGGCCCGCCGCGCCGGCTCATCGAGTCGGTGGCCGCCGAGGTCGCCGCGCGGGTGCTCGCCGACGGGCGGGTCGCGGCCGTCGAGGTGACGCTGCACAAGCCGCAGGCCCCGATCACGGTCCCGTTCGAGGACGTCGCGGTGGTGGTGCGGCGGGAGCGGCCGTGAGCCGCGCCGTCCTCTCGCTCGGGTCCAACATCGGGGACCGCGCCGCCAACCTCCGGGGCGCGCTGGCGACGCTGCGCGCGGCGGGGGCGCGGATCGTCGCCGTGTCGCCGGTGTACGCGACCGCGCCCTGGGGCGGGGTGGAGCAGGACGACTTCCTCAACGCCGTCGTCGTCGCCGAGGACCCGGACTCCCGGCCCTGGTCGTGGCTCGCCCGCGCGCGGGCCGCCGAGAGCCGCGCGGGGCGCACCCGCGACGTCCGCTGGGGTCCGCGCACGCTCGACGTGGACGTCCTGGACGTCGACGGCACCACCAGCGACGACCCGGAGCTGACGCTGCCGCACCCGCGCGCGCACGACCGCGCCTTCGTGCTCGTGCCGTGGCTCGACGTCGACCCGGACGCGGTGGTCGCCGGCCGCGGGCGGGTCGCCGACCTCCTGGCCGGGTTGCTGCCCGAGGAGCGCGCCGGGGTGCGGCGCGACCCGGCGGAGCTCGCGTGAGGACGCGCACGAGCCCGTCGTTGCTGCTCGTCGTCGCGGTCGCCGCCGGCCTGGCCGCGAACGTCGCCCTGCAGGCCGCCTACGGCGACCTGCCCCCGCTGCCGCTGCTCGCCGGGCTCACCCCGCTGGTGCTCGGTGCGGCCGAGCTCGTGCTCGCGTCCGTCCTGCGCGCCCGGATCCGTCGCCGCGAGGGCGCGCGGCCGGTGGACGCGCTGGCCACGGCGCGGGCGGTGGCGCTGGCGAAGGCGTCGTCGGTGGCCGGGTCGGCGGTGGGCGGCGCGTGGCTCGGGGTGCTCGCCTACGTGCTCCCGCTGCGCGACCGCGTCGACGCGGCCGGGGCGGACACCGCGAGCGCGCTCGTGGGCGTCGTCGGCTCGGGCGTGCTCGTCGGTGCCGGGCTGTGGCTGGAGCACTCGCTGCGCACCCCGGACGACCAGGACCGGCCACCCGCCGACCGGCCCTGACCGGCGGCTATCCTGCCGTGATGGGCACTCCGGGCCCCGACCGCCGTCGCGTCGCGCTGCTGGGCGCCGCGGCCGTCCTCGCGGTCCTCGCCGGCGCTGCGGTCGTCCTGGCCGACGACGCCCGCTGGCTGCGGCTCGGGGTCGTCGCGGCGCTCTGGACGGTCGTGCTCGTGGTGATCGCTCTCGCCCGCCGCCCGTCCGCGGTGGACGCCGAGGTGGCGGACGAGGCCGCTGTGGAGGCCGCTGTGGCCGCCGAGGAGGCGGCCGACGCGGCGGACGCGGCCGAGGCCGAGCTCGACGACGCCCGGCGTGACCACGAGCGCCGGCTGGCCCGCGAGGTCGGCGCGCGGGAGGAGGCCGAGCGCGAGGCGGAGAAGGCCCGCGACGAGGCGGCCGTGCTGCGCGAGCAGCTCGAGCGCGCCCGGCTCGCGGCCGACCCCGTGACCCTGCGGTCGGTGGCCGCGCCCCACCCGCGGGCGGCTCGGCTGCGGGTCGTCGGCGACTCGGGCCCCCTGCCGCCGGTGCCCACCGTCCCGCCCCCCGCGCCGGTGCCCG
>NZ_BAABHO010000071.1:0-27163 GCF_039542135.1 Actinomycetospora chlora | reverse complement strand
GATAGGTCGGCGGTTCGACCCCGCCCCTGGCCACCAGCGCCCACCAGCGGAAACGCTCGGTGGGCGTTCGTCGTTGTCAGGGGCTTCACGAGCCCTCTTCACCAACGAGGTCCTCGGCCGTCGCGGACGCCGGCGACACTCTCGGAAGATCATCGTGGAGAGGTGCGCGCCTAGCGAGGGGCGGGATGCGGCCGTCGGGCTGATGGACAGATCGTGCTCGGACGAGTACTCCTTGTCGCATTGCCGGTCGACCCCACGGCCGGCTGCGGGGCACGGACGAGCAGTCCCGAGGAGCGGCCATGACGCTGCCGAGAGCGCAGGACCCGTCCACCACCACCGCCGACGTGTACCGGGCAGAGGGCGTGCTGGCCGAGCGGCTCGGTCTCGACCTCCCCGCGGCCGGGCAGGTGCTGCGCGACGAGGCGGCGATCCGGGCCCTGCCGGTGCTCGACGTCGCGCGCGAGGTGCTCCGCGGCCAGTGGGAGCTCCCCACCACCACCGTCATCGACCCGTGGGGCAGTTGCTGACGCGACTCCCGGCGCCGGATCCGTAACACCGTCACCCGGTCGAGCGACGTCGTGCGCGACGACTCGGGACGGCAGGGGGTTCGGCGTGGAGTGGATCGTGGCGGTGGTGGCGTTCGCGCTGGTCTGCGCCCTGGTGATCGGGGTGCCCCTGTACCTGGGCATGACGCGCTGGTCGTCACGCGCCGACCGCAAGGCCGCCGAGGCCCGGCGCCGCGCGTCCGCCGCCTCCTACACCGAAGCCGTCACGCCCCGGCCCGACCCGCAGCGGTCGCGGCGGGCGCTCAACCCGTGACGAGCCGCAGGCCGCCCATGCCGTGGCCGCGGGCGTAGTCGAGCATCTTCGCGAGGTCGCTGACGCCGTTGCTGGCGGGCAGCGGCGCGAACTGCAGGGTCGACAGCACCCCGAGGGCGGACCCGTCGGCCGAGAGGAAGGCGCTGCCCGAGTCCCCCGGGATGCCCGGGGTGACGGTGAGGACGTCGTGGCTCCAGCCCTGGCCGCGGTCGCCCGCGCTCGTGCCGATCTTCGGGCTGAGCAGCGTCACGCCCCCGCGCAGCTCCGAGTTGCCGTAGCTGCGCACGACCTCGCCGGGTCGGGTGCCGTCGGTGTCGACCCCGCGAGGCCCACCGAAGAACGGCACCGCGCCGGACGCGCCCGCCGCGTCGGCGCGGTCCAGGCGCACGAGCGCGAAGTCGTTGAAGGCGCAGGCGTCCGGGTCCCGCTCGCCCTCGGCCTGCATGGCGAGCCAGGAGTTGTAGACCAGCGTCCCCGGCCGGGACGCCCCACCGACGTCGACGGGGGTGCCGAGCGGCAGCGAGCCCGAGGTGCAGCCGTCGGTCTCGGTCGAGCCCCCGGTGCCCGAGCAGTGCGCGGCCTGGCCCAGATAGGTGGCGCCGCCGTCGGTGAAGAGGAAGTTCGCCGTGCACTGCGCGCCGTCGGTGCGCGTCTGCGCCCCGGGGTGCACGCCCGGGGCCGTGGGGACGGGCCCGTCGGCGGGCGCCGCGAGAGCCGTCGGGCCACCGACGGCGACGGCCGCGGCGACCACCGCCCCGGCGGCGAGGGCCGTCAGCGTCCGGCGCGTCCCGCGTCGTGCAGCCATGCCGGGTACAACGCCCTGCCCACGATCGGGTGACGCCGTGGCGGGTCAGCGCGACTGCAGGGCAGCCCAGGTGGTGGCCGCCGAGACGCCGCCGTCGGCGGCCAGCGTCTGCCCGTTGACCCACCGGCTCTCGTTCGACATGAGGAACGCGACCACCGACGCGATCTCCGACGCCTCGGCGTCGCGGCCGGCGGCGGTCCGGGAGCGGGCCAGCCGGCGGGGATCGGTGGAGCGCTCGATCTCGGGCAGCGAGGGCGTCCGCACCGTGCCCGGGGCCACCGCGTTCATCCGCACGCCGTCGCTCCACGTCAGCGTCGACGACGCCGTCGTGTAGGCGAGCACGGCCTCCTTCGACACGTCGTAGATCGACCGGTCGGGACGCTGCTCGCGGCACCACCGCAGGCCCTCGGCGAACGTCCGCGTGGCCAGGAGCGGCCGCAGCTCGCCGAGGTGGGCCACCCAGTGGCGACCCTCGGCCGACGACACGTTCACCACCGACCCGCCACGGCGGATGCGGCCGAGCAGGCTCTCGGTGAGGTGGCGCATGCCGAGGAAGTTCACCGCCAGCACCGACTCGGCCGGCGCCGTGCCCGGCACCCCCGCGACGTTGGCCAGCGCGTCGACCTGCCCGTCGAGCCGCCCGACGGCCGCGTCGATCGACGTCGGATCGGCGAGGTCGCAGGTCAGGTGCGAGATCTCGCGGTCCGGCGGCTCGCGGCGGTCGAGCCCGACCACCGACACGCCGTGGCGGGCGAGGAACTGCGCCAGCGCGCGTCCCACGCCCGAGGAGGCGCCCGTCACCAGGAAGACCGTGGTCATGACGGGGCCACAGTAGCGACGCCCCCACGTCACCCTGTCGGGGCAGCCCCCGATACGCAGCGCCGGACCAGTTCGGCCTCCCGGGTCGAGGTGAACCCGGCGGCCAGGTCCGGGGAGCCACGCTCGCGGTGCCAGGCCAGGACGTCGCGGGCGGTCTCGGCGGCCGGACGGAAGCGCAGGCCGGCGGCGAGTGCGGCCGAGGAGTCGATCGCGTCCTGCGGGATCTGGTCCTCGGGGAACCAGAGCGGGCGCTCCTCCTCCTCGACGTCGGTGAGCCCGGCGCGCAGGGCGTCCTCGCCGGCCCAGGCCCACTCGACGTCGCCCGGCCGGCCCCCGACGCCCTCGAGGCAGCCCTCGAGCACCGTGGCGAGGGGCTGGGCGCGGCCAGGGCCGACGGTGTCGAACACCCCCGCCTGACCGCGCGCGAGCACGTCCACGGCGAAGGCGGCGATGTCGCGGGCGTCGCTGTACTGCACCGCCCGCGTCGGGTCGCCGGGGGCGAGGACCGTGCGCGGCGCCTCGCCCGTCAGGGCGCGCGCGAGGCGCACGGGCCACCACGTGAAGCGGTCGGACGGGTCGCGCGGCCCCACCATGATCCCGACCCGGAGCACGGAGACGGGCCCCGCGAACTCCTCGGCGACGGCCGCCTCGGCGGCCAGCTTGTCCAGGGAGCGCTCCTGGAGCGGGTCGCCGTCGCGGGCTTCCCCCGGCCGGCGCACCGGCGCGCGCTCGTCGGGGACCGCCGGGCCGCGCGGGTGGTAGACGCTCATCCCGGACACGTAGCCGAGGGCCCCGACGGTGTCGCGCAGCCGCCGGGCCGCGGCGCGGACGGCGTCGGGGTCGGAGAAGGTGTCGAGCGCGGCGTCGAACGTGCGGCCGTCGAGCGGGGAGAGGTCGCCGTGGCGGTCGACGGTGAGCGCCTCGACGCCCTCGAGCGGCGCCCGCCCGGAGCGGCTCGCGACGGTGACCGTGTGGCCGGCCCGGTGAGCGAGCGCGGCCACGTGGTAGCCGAGGAACCCGCCGCCGCCCAGCACCAGCAGTCGCATGGCCCTCGGCTACCCGAGCGCCCGGCGTGACACCCTCGTCCCCGTGCGTGGCACTCGCTGCTCCGTGCGGGTGGCAGAGGTTGGTATGCGCCTTGCATGCATGTGACCGTCGGTGTCGATGAGGACTTCCCGGCGTCCCCGCCGGAACCCGATCCCGGGGCGTGGTGGCGTGTCCCGCGCCCCGGGACGGCCCAGCGGTACCGACGAGTCGGCGTCCGGCTGCCCGGCACCGGGGTCACACGGCACGATGGGGAGCGTGCAGCTCCACCTCGTCGACGCCTTCACGTCCTCGCCCTTCACCGGCAACCCCGCGGGCGTCTGCCTGACCGACACCGACGACGCGGCGTGGATGCAGGCGGTGGCGGCCGAGGTCAACGTCTCCGAGACCGCGTTCGTCGACCTCTCGACGCTCGCGGCGACGGGGGAGGTGGGCCTGCGCTGGTTCACGCCCAAGGTCGAGGTGGAGATCTGCGGCCACGCGACGCTGGCCAGCGCGCACGTCCTCTTCGAGCACGGGCTCGCGCCGTCGCCGATCGCGTTCCGCACCGCGTCCGGGGTCCTGCGCGCCGAGCAGCTGCCGGGCGGGGGCATCCAGCTCGACTTCCCGGTCGACGAGCCGGTCTCCGCGCTGCCCGACGGCCACCTCGCCGACGAGTTCGCCGACGCCCTCGGCGCCGCGGTGGTCGAGCTCGCCCGGTGCCGCTACGACGTCCTCGTCGAGATCCCCTCGGCCGAGGAGGTGCGCGCCCTCGAGCCCGACCTCTCGGTGCTCAAGGCGGCCAGCGGCCGCGGCGTCATCGTCACGGCCCGGGCCGAGGACGATCCGGCGCCCGGTGCGCCGGACTTCGTCTCCCGCTTCTTCGCGCCGGCGGTGGGTATCGACGAGGACCCGGTGACGGGCTCGGCGCACTGCTGCCTCGCGCCGTACTGGGCGAAGCGGCTGGGCCGCGAGCGGCTCGTCGGTGCCCAGCTCTCCCCGCGGGGCGGGGAGGTCGGCGTCGAGCTCGCCGGTGACCGCGTCCTCCTGCGCGGCGACGCGGTGACGGTGAGCCGGGGCGAGCTGCTCGCCGAGACCACGGTGACCGCCCGCGTCACCTGATCGGTCTACGCGTAGGTCACGCTCCGCGACTAGAGTGGCTCTCCGTCACCGGAGAGGGAGCAGCCATGTGGATGTGGATCGTCGGTCTCGTGCTCATCGCGCTCGGGGTCGCGGGCTTCCTCGCCGCCCAGGGCTCCCGCAAGCGCCGCCACGCGATGATCGCGGCCGAGACGCTGCCGGTGGCCGAGCTCGAGGAGCACCGCCGCACGCTGGCCGACCTGGGGTCGGCCGGCGCCTTCCGCAAGGTCTGCGAGGTCGTGGGCGCCGCCCACCCGCACCCCGAGGGGCCGCTGCGCGCGCCGCAGACCGGCACCGAGTGCGTCTGGTACCGGCAGACCGTGGTCCACGAGTTCAGCGAGTGGCACCGCGAGTCCGACGGCGACTGGGAGCGCCGGGAGCGCAGCGAGACCGTCCTCGACGACACCTCGCGCCAGGGCTACGCGCTCGTCGACGCCTCGGGGACCATCGGCGTCGACCCGAACGGCGTCGCGCCCGACCGTCCCGAGAAGATCCACGAGCGCTTCGAGCCCGGCCCTCCCGGCCCGGGTGGCTTCGGGGGCGCGGTCCGCAGCTTCTTCGGTCACGACGGCGAGTCGCTGGGGATGCGCTACACCGAGTGGGTCATCCGTCCCGGCCAGCAGCTGTACATCCTCGGTGAGGTCCACGACCGGATCGGGCCGCTCGTCATCGGCAAGCCCACGTCGTCGTCCGACCCCTTCATCATCTCGACGCGCACGGAGCAGGAGCTCCGTGACGCCGCCGTCGGCCGGCAGCGGTGGTTCGCCTGGGGCGGCGCGGCGCTCGCCGTGATCGGTCTCGTGCTGACCGTGGTGGGCCTCGTCAGCTGATCTCGCGGTCCCGCGGGAGGCCGAGTCGCCCGCGGGTCACGACGAGCAGGACGACCGCGGCCGCGCCGAACGAGACGAGCAGCGGCACCGCGCTGGTCGCGAGCGCGGGCGGGAAGATCGCCGGCGTCACGGTGGTCGCCGCGTCGATCGAGGTGTGGACGAGCACGGCGATGAGGACGCTGTACCGCGCGCCGTTGAAGAACCAGCTGGTCACGAACGAGAAGGTCACGGCCGTCGCGACGAACAGGGCGATGCCCACCGGGCCGCCGCCGCCCGACGCCGCGGTCCAGGACGGGTCGAAGAACTGCGGCAGGTGCCACAGGGCCCACAGCAGGCCGAGCACGAGCGCCGCCGCCGCGGGGTGCAGGCGCTGCTGGAGACGCGGTAGCGCGAACCCCCGCCAGCCGATCTCCTCGAACAGCGGCCCGCCGACCACGGCGACCAGCACGAAGGAGACCGCGTAGCTGAGCAGGAAGCCCGGCCCGCCGAGGGCGGCGAGGTCGGGCAGGACGCCGCCGACGACCGTGCAGCCGAGCACCGCCAGCAGCGGGACGCCCACGAGCGCGAGCAGGTACCACCACACCGACACGCGCCACCGCACGAGACGCGCGCCCAGCAGCCGCAGCCCGGCCCGCCCGTCGGTCAGCGCCGTGACGATCAGCGCGGCGCCCGTCGGCCCGAGGAGGATGGCGGTCGCGTTCAGGTAGCCGGTCGCCGGCGGCTCGACGGTCGTGGGGAGCCAGCCGGCGCCCGTGGTGCCGAGCACCCACGGCGCCCAGACGATCCAGCTCAGCGCGTAGGCGAGCACGAAGAACGCGGTGAGCGGGTGCCGCGCGACGAGCCCGCGGCGGGCCGGGACGGACGTGGGCTGGTCGGGCGCGATCGCCATGGCGTGAGTGTGCGGCGCGGACGAGGCGTTTCCGCTGCTCGGAGTCCGAAAGCCGACGTCGTCCGACGCAGCGCGGTCGCCCGGCTACAGGTCGCCACCCTCCTCGAGCAGCCGGTCGATCTCGCGCCGCAGCAGGCCCAGCCGGGCCTCGCGCACGAGCGGGATGTCGCGCCGGCGGCGCCGGACGTCGGCGAGGTCGATGTCGATCGTGCAGCTCTCCTCGGCCTCGGGACCCTCGCCGCACTCGCCGACGACCTCGCCCCACGGGTCGACGACGTGGCTGCCGCCCCAGAAGGTCAGGCCGCCCTCGACGCCGACGCGGTTCACGAACACGACGAAGAGCTGGTAGATGCGGCCGTAGAACGTCGTGATGTTGCGCCAGTACTCCTTGGAGTCGTAGCGCTCGGGCGACATCGACTGCGCCGAGTTGGCCGGCACGAGCAGCAGGTGCGCCCCGTCCTGGGTGGAGAGGAACGCGACCTGGGGCTGCCAGGCGTCGTTGCAGATCAGCGTGGCCGCGCGGTGGCGCCCGCCGCGCACCCCGTAGGCCCGCGAGTGCTGCCCGGGCAGGAAGTGCTTGCGCTCCTCGAACGTCGAGTACGTCGGCAGGTAGAGCTTGCGGTGGGTGTGGACGAGGTGACCGTCCTCGTAGTAGCTGGCGCTGTTGTAGGTGTGCAGGCCGTGGCCGCCGGCCTCGGGGTAGCCGAGCAGCACGCCGGCGCCCCCGGCCCGCTGCGAGATGCGCAGCAGGCGCGGGTCGTCCGGCGCCAGTGACAGGTCCTGGGGCACCTCGCCGATCTGGTAGCCCGACAGCGACAGTTCGGGGAAGACGACGAGGTCGGAGTCGGTCTCGACCGCCTCGGCGACGACGCGCTCGGCCCGCTTGAGGTTGCCGTCGAGGTCGCCCAGCGTGGCGTCGGTCTGCGCGAGCGTGATGCGCACTGAGGGCTCCTCGGGGTCGGCGCCGCGGACGGCGTCGGGGACGGTTCCACCGGCGCGCGGCCGCGTGACTCCTCAGCGCGACCGGCGGGACCGGCGCGCGACGAGGACGACGAGACCGGCTCCCCCCAGCAGCGCCATTGCCCCCGCGGACCCGATCAGCGCCACCGTGCGCGATCCGGAGTGTGCATCCCGGCCGTCGGTCAGGTCGACCCGACCCGCCCCCGCGGGCGACACGGACGCGGGGCCCGACCCGGTGAACTCGTCCGGGCGGACGTCGGCGACCGCCGAGACGGGGTCGACGGTGCCGGCGCCGACCGCGTCGTCGTGCCTCCCGCCGATCGCCGAGACCCCGCCGGGCCGGTCGGCCGACGCCGTCACGCGGGCCATCACCTGCCGGGCGTCGAGGCCGGGGTAGCGGGCCCGCACGAGCGCGACCACGCCGCTGACGTACGGCGCGGCGAAGCTGGTGCCCTCGATCGGGACCGCCCCGCCGGCGCCGATGGGGGCGATCCGGTCGACGACGCCGGGGCCGGTCGGGTCGAGCGAGACGATCTCCGAGCCCGGCGCCGACAGCGACACCCACGGGCCGCGCAGGCTCTGCGGCGCGGGGAGCCCGTCGCGGCGCGTGTAGCCGACGGACAGGACGTCGTCGCCGAACCACGCGGGCGCCACGACCTGGCCCGTGCTCTGCCCGTCCGGGCCCTGGGTGCACGCGCCGGAGCCGGCGTTCCCCGCCGCCGCCACGACCACGACGTCCGCGTCGACGGCGGCGCGCACGGCGGCCCGCAGCGGGGCCAGGCCCTGGCCGGCCGCGTCCGCCGGTACGCAGGCGGCCTCGGAGATGTTGACGACGGTCGCGCCCAGGCGGACCGCCCGCAGGACCGCCTCGGCGAGGGTGTCCACGTTCCCGCCGCCGTCGGTCGCCGTGCCGCCGGGCGCGGTGCTGCTCACCGTCGCGCTCGACTGGCGGATCGAGAGCACGCGGGCGTCCGGGGCGACGCCGACGAAGCCGGTCGCCGGGTCGGGCGCCGCGGCGATGATGCCGGCGACGAGCGTGCCGTGGCCGTCGCAGTCGGTCAGCCCGCCCGCGGTGCCGACGAAGTCGCCGCCGTCGACGAGGCGCCCGGCGAGCCGCGGGTGCCTGCTGACCCCGGTGTCGATCACCGCGACGGTCTGCCCCGCGCCGCGGGTGAAGCGCCACGCGTCGGTGAAGCGCAGGCGCTGCTGGGCCCACGGCGCCGCGGCCACGACCGCCCCCGGATCGGCCGACGTCACGCACGCCACCCGCGGGCGGACCCCGGGCAGGGGGTGCGGCTCGGGGTCGAGCGCCGCGAGGGCGGTCGGATCCGGCGCGGGCGGGACGGGAGCGGCGGCCGGGGCGGCGGGGGCCGCGGCGGCGTAGCGCGCGGCGAGGTCGGCGAGGACCGCCGCGGCGGCGAGCGCCCGTCCGAGGATCTCCCGCACGGGCGGATCGTAGGGCGCGCGGCGGCGCGGCCGGGGGCGTTCCGGGGAAACGGTGACTCCGGGAGCACGGGCGACGACGCTGCGTCGAGCCGCGGCGCGGGGGACGGTTCGCCCTCGGCGGAGTGACCATCTGCATCGATCGAGAAGTCGCGTCGAGGGCCTAGGCTCGTCGTGTGACCCGACCGGTGATCCTGACCGTGGACGACGACCCCGGGGTGTCCCGCGCCGTCGCCCGCGACCTGCGCCGCGAGTACGGCGAGCACCACCGCATCGTCCGCGCGGAGTCCGGGCCCGCCGCGCTCGACGCCCTGCGCGAGATCGCCCTGCGGGGCGAGCAGGTCGCGGTGATCCTCGCCGACCAGCGCATGCCGCGGATGACCGGCGTCGAGTTCCTCGAGCAGGCGATGGACCTGTTCCCCCGCGCGCGGCGGGTGCTGCTCACCGCGTACGCCGACACCGACGCCGCGATCACCGCGATCAACGTCGTCGACCTCGACCACTACCTGCTCAAGCCGTGGGACCCGCCGGAGGAGAAGCTCTACCCGGTGGTCGACGGCCTGCTGGCCGCCTGGCGCGACGCCCCGGACCGGCCGGCGGCCGCGATCCGCATCGTCGGGCACCGCTGGTCGGCGCGCTCCTACGAGCTGCGCGACCTCGTGGCCCGCAACCAGCTCTCCTACGACTTCTACCGGGTCGACGAGCCCGAGGGTGCGCGGCTGCTCGAGGCCGCGGGTGCCGACCCCGAGAAGCTGCCGGTGGTGATCACCGAGGACGGCACCGCGCTCGTCGAGCCCACCGACGCCCAGGTGGTCGAGGCGGCCGGGCTCTCGACCACGGCGTCCACCGACGTCTACGACCTCGTGGTGGTCGGCGGCGGCCCGGCCGGGCTCGGGGCGAGCGTCTACGGCGGGTCCGAGGGGCTGCGCACCGTGCTCGTCGAGTCGCGGGCCACGGGCGGCCAGGCCGGCACGTCGAGCCGCATCGAGAACTACCTGGGCTTCCCCAACGGGGTCTCCGGCGACCAGCTGACCACGCGGGCGCGGCTGCAGGCCGAGAAGTTCGGCACCGAGGTCATCACCACCCGCACCGTCACCGCGCTCGAGCCCAAGGGTCGGGCCCGAGTCGTGCGGTTCGACGACGGCTCGGAGATCACCGCGCACGCGGTGGTGCTGGCCACCGGCGTCTCCTACCGGATGCTCGACTCGCCGGGCCTCGAGGAGCACACGGGGCAGGGCGTCTTCTACGGCGCCGCGGCCACCGAGGCCTCGTCGTGCGCCGCGCAGGACGTCTACGTAGTGGGCGGCGCGAACTCGGCGGGCCAGGCGGCGATGAACTTCTCGCGCCACGCCCGCAAGGTCACGATGCTGGTGCGCGGGCCGTCGCTGACGGCCTCGATGTCGCACTACCTCATCGAGCAGATCGACGCGAACCCGAAGATCGAGGTGCGCACCTGCACCGAGGTGGTCGCCGCCGAGGGCACCGATCACCTCGAGAAGCTGACACTGCGCGACAGGAACTCGGGTGCGGAGGAGACCGTCGAGGCCTCCTGGCTCTTCGTGTTCATCGGTGCCGCCCCGCGCACCGACTGGCTGGACGGGGTGGTGGCCCGCGACGGCCGCGGCTTCGTCCTCACCGGCCCCGACATCCCGGCCTCGCCGGAGGGACGGCGGCCGACGGGATGGGATCCGGACCGGGATCCGTTCCACCTGGAGACCTCCGTGCCCGGGGTGTTCGCCGTCGGCGACGTCCGGGCCGAGTCGGTCAAGCGCGTCGCGTCCGCGGTCGGTGAGGGCGCGATGGCGGTGAGCCTGGTGCACCGATGGTTGGAGAACGGATGACCACCACCGAGCAGGTGCCGGAGAAGATGACCCCGGAGCAGCTGCGCGAGCTGTTCCTGTTCGAGAAGCTCGACGACGAGCAGCTCGGCTGGGTCGCCGAGCACGGCGACGTCGTGTCGTTCTCCGCGGGCGAGACGGTGTGCCGTGAGGGCGAGCCGGCGACCTGCTTCTGGGTGCTGCTGTCCGGCGAGCTGGCGATGCTGCAGACGATGCGCGGCGACGAGGTCGAGACGACCCGGACGTCGCAGCGCGGCTCCTACGGCGGGTCGACCCAGGCCTACATCCCGGACGCCGAGCAGGTCTACAAGCACTCGCTGCGGGCCACGAAGGACGCGACGTTCCTCGCGCTGCCGGCCGCCGAGTGGGCCGACGCGCTGCGGACGTGGTTCCCGCTGCCGATCCACCTGCTCGAGGGCCTCGTCGTCGGCATGCGCCGGACCTCGACGATCCAGAGCGAGCGGGAGCGCCTGCTCGCGCTGGGGTCGCTGTCCGCCGGCCTGACCCACGAGCTCAACAACCCCGCCGCCGCGGCGCAGCGCGCCACCGAGTCGCTGCGCAGCCGGGTCGCCGGCATGCGCCACAAGCTCGGCCTGCTCGCCTGCGGCAAGCTCGACGGCCCGACCGTCGCACAGCTGGTGGAGCTGCAGGAGGACGCGGTCAGCCGCGCCGAGACCGCGCCGGAGCTCTCCGCGCTCGAGGCGTCGGACGCCGAGGACGAGCTCGGCGACTGGCTCGACGAGCGCGGCGTCGGCGGTGCCTGGGACCTCGCCCCGGTGCTGGTCGCCGGCGGCCTCGACGCCGAGTGGCTGGACAAGGTCGAGCGCACGGTGCCGGAGGGCTCGGTCGAGGCGGCGGTGCGCTGGATCGCCTACGCGGTCGAGACCGAGACGCTCATGGGCGAGATCACCGACGCCACCAACCGGATCTCGAACCTCGTCGGCGCGGCCCGCCAGTACTCCCAGCTCGACCGGGCGCCGTTCCAGGAGGTCGACCTGCGCGACCTGCTGAAGTCGACGATGGTGATGATGAGCCGGAAGTTCGAGGGCATCCAGGTCGTCAAGGAGCTGGACCCGGACCTGCCGAAGATCCCGGCGTACGCCGCGGAGCTCAACCAGGTGTGGACCAACATCATCGACAACGCGGTCGGCGCCATGCACGCCCACGGCGACGGCACCGGGACGCTGACCATCCGCACCCGGCGCGACGGGCCGCACGCCATCGTCGAGATCGGTGACACCGGCCCCGGCATCCCCGAGGACGTGCGCCCGCGCATCTTCGAGCCGTTCTTCACGACCAAGGACGTCGGCGAGGGCACCGGGCTCGGCCTGGACATCTCGTGGCGCATCGTCGTCAAGAAGCACCACGGCGACATCCGCGTGCACACCGGACCCGGCGGCACGACCTTCGAGGTCTGCCTGCCGCTCGAGGGGCCGACCCGCGAGGGGTCCGAGGAGCCGGAGGACGAGACCGCCGGGGTGTGACCCATAGATAGTTACGCGAGCTAACTATGGGGGCACTCCCACCTCGTCACCGACGACGAGGAGGTCGTGCCGATGTGTGGCATCGCGGGAGGCGTCGACCTGGCGCGCGGGATGGACCGCGCCGAGGTCGCCCCGATGGTCGAGACGATGAGCTGCCGCGGCCCGGACGACGAGGGCCTGTGGCTCTCCCCGGGGCTCTCCGACGACACCGGCCGCGCCCGCGCGGCGCTCGGCCACCGCCGGCTCGCGGTGGTCGACGTGCCGGGCGGGACGCAGCCCATGACCCTGGAGGTCCAGGGCCGGACCGTCCTGACGCTGGTGTTCTCCGGCGAGGTCTACAACTTCCGCGAGCTGCGCGCCGAGCTCGAGGGCCGTGGGCACGCGTTCCGCACGCTCTCCGACACCGAGGTCGTGCTCGTGGGCTGGCTCGAGTGGGGCGCCGGCGTCGTCGAGCGCCTCAACGGGATGTTCGCCTTCGCGCTCTGGGACGACCGCTCCGAGGAGCTCTACCTGGTGCGCGACCGCATGGGCGTCAAGCCGCTCTACTGGTACCCGACGCCCGACGGCGCGCTGTTCGGGTCGGAGCCCAAGGCGATCCTGGCCCACCCGCGCGCCGAGGCCGTGCTCGACCTCGACGGCCTGCGCGAGCTGCTCGCCCACGTCAAGACGCCGGGCCACGGCATCTACCGCGGCATGTTCGAGGTGCGGCCGGGCTCCTGGGTGCGCGTGCGCCGCGAGGGCAGCGACGTGCACCGCTACTGGCAGCTCGAGGCCCTGGAGCACACCGACGACCGGGACACGACCGTCGCCCACGTGCGCGAGCTCCTCGACGACATCGTCGACCGCCAGCTCATCGCCGACGTCCCGCTCTGCGCGCTGCTCTCGGGCGGCCTGGACTCGTCGGCCATCACCGCGCTCGCCGCGCAGAAGCTCCGGGCGCAGGACGCCGGCCCGGTCCGGTCGTTCTCGGTCGACTTCGTCGGCTACGAGGACTCGTTCACCGCCGATCCGATGCGCGACACCCCGGACGGCCCCTACGTCCGCGAGCTCGCCGAGCACGTGGCCGCCGACCACACCGCCATCACGCTGTCCAACGACGACCTGACCGACCCGGACGCCCGCGCGGCGGTGCTGCGGGCGCGCGACGTGCCGGTGTCGATCGGCGACATGGACACCTCGCTCTACCTGCTGTTCAAGGCCATCCGCGGGCACTCGACGGTCGCGCTGTCCGGCGAGTCGGCCGACGAGGTCTTCGGCGGTTACCGCTGGTTCCACGACGCGGACGCGGTGAATGCGGACACCTTCCCGTGGATGGCCGCCACGCGGATGGGCCCGCTGGACCAGTCGACCAGTCACTTCACCCCGGAGCTGCGCGAGCGTCTCCACCTGCAGGACTACGTGGACGCCTCGTACCGCGACGCGTTGGCGGAGGTGCCGCACCTCGACGGGGACGCAGCGAAGCGGAGCTCGACCACGAAAGGCAGCGTGAGCGCGCACGAGCGGCGGATGCGGGAGGTCTGCTACCTGCACCTGACGCGGTTCGTGCAGATCCTGCTCGACCGCAAGGACCGCATGAGCATGGCGAGCGGGCTGGAGGTGCGCGTGCCGTTCTGCGACCACCGGCTCGTGCAGTACGTCTTCAACACGCCGTGGGCGCTCAAGACGTTCGACGGGCGGGAGAAGAGCCTGCTGCGGGCGGCGTCGCGCGACCTGCTGCCCTCGTCGATCGTCGACCGCGTCAAGAGCCCGTACCCGTCCACGCAGGACCCGGGCTACGAGAAGGCGCTGCGGGACTCGATCGCCGAGCTCGTCGCCGACCGCGACGCCCCGGTCCGCGACGTCGTCGACCTCGACGCGTTGCGGGCGGCGATCGACGCGCCCCAGGACGGCCCGAGCATCGACACCGACCGCGCGACGCTCGAGTCGGTCCTGCAGATGGACGCCTGGATGCGCCGCTACCGCCCGACGCTCGCGCTGTAGGGGACGCCGTGAGGGGCGTCCCCCGGTCACCGTGGGGCAGCACGGCGACCGGGGGACGCGAGACCCCGTGCGGCCGGGCGCGGTCGGTCGCACGGGGGACCGGGTCGTCCCGCGGGACGGCTCGGGTGTTCGGCGGGTGCGTCGCGGCCCCCGTCCGTGCGGGGTGACCGGCGGCCGTGACGGCCGCGCGACGACTCCGGCGCGAACGACGGCGACAACGGCACCAGTTCAACGAGCGAACCGGCCCGAGCGATACGCACTCTCGTTGTCGTGCCCCCGATTCGCGCCGGACGGTCGTCCGGTTCACCGAAGAGGGTGACGTCGGTGGCGTGACCTCCGTCTCAGGCGCTGCTCGGACCGGCCCCGCGGCCGGCCCGTGCCGAGGGGTCCCGCGCCGCGGCGGTGGGACACTGGAGGACGTGCAGACCGCCCAGGGCCCGGACCGCGGCACCGGCAGCGGGCCGAGCGACCATCCGGCCGATCCACCCACCGAGCCGGTCGGACCACCGATCGTCGCTGCCCGGACCACCGGCGGCGACGACCGTACCGACCGGACCGCCCCGGACGACAGTCCCCGCTCGCGGTGGGGGCAGCGCGGCACCGGCGTCGCCGACATGGTCGGCTTCACCGACGACCCCGAGAAGCGCACCCGCCTGCGGCGGATGAAGGCGGTGGCGCTGTCGTTCCTCTTCGGGGCCGCGGTCGTCTGGATCGTCTTCCTGCTGTGGGAGCGCAACGGGGGCCCCGCCTTCACCGGGTACGTGCGGGCCGCCGCCGAGGCCGGGATGGTCGGCGGGCTCGCCGACTGGTTCGCCGTCACGGCGCTGTTCCGGCACCCATTGGGCATCAAGATCCCGCACACGGCGCTGATCCCGCGCAAGAAGGACCAGCTCGGCGCGAGCCTGTCGGGCTTCGTGGGCGACAACTTCCTCGCCCCGTCCGTGGTCGCCGGCAAGCTGCGGGCGGCCGGGATTTCGGCGCGGGTCGGCGGCTGGCTGTGCGCGCCGGGCAACGCCGAGCGCGTCACCGGCGAGCTCGCGACGGTGGTGCGCGGCGCGGTCACGGTGCTGCGCGACGACGAGATCCAGGCCGTGGTCGACCAGGCGGTCACGCGCCGCGTCGTCGCCCAGCCCTGGGGGCCGCCGCTGGGTCGCCTGCTCGCCGGGGTGCTCGCCGACGGGTCGCACCGCCGGCTCGTGGACCTCATCTGCGACCGGGCCTACGACTGGGTGCGGCTCAACCACGAGACGGTCATGGCCCTGGTCAGCAAGCAGGCGCCGAGCTGGTCGCCCCGCTTCGTCGACGGACTCATCGCCGACCGCCTCTACGCCGAGGCGCTGTCGTTCGCGTGGGCGGTGAAGTCCGACCAGGACCACCCGCTGCGCAAGGCCATCGACCGCTTCCTCGTCTCCTTCGCGGGCGACCTGCAGGACGACCCGGAGACCGGCGAGCGCGTCGAGGTCATCAAGCGCCAGCTGCTCGAGCACCCCGACGTGCAGGCCCTCATCTCGCGGGCATGGGCCACCGGCAAGGCGATGCTCCTCGACGCCGCCGAGGACCCGTCGTCGCAGCTGCGGCTGCGGGTGACCGACGGCGTGGCGCGCTTCGGGGAGCGCCTCGACACCGACGCCGAGCTCCGCGACAAGATCGACGGCTGGATCGTCGACGCCGCGAGCTACGTCGTCGGGCGCTACTCCGGCGAGATCAGCACCCTGATCTCCGACACCGTCGAGCGCTGGGACGGCGACGAGGCCTCGCGCAAGATCGAGCTGCAGGTCGGGCGCGACCTCCAGTTCATCCGCATCAACGGCACCATCGTCGGCGCCCTGGCCGGCCTGGTGATCTACACGGTGGGCGAGCTGCTGGTCTGAGCCGTCACGCGAGCGCGAACCCGAGCCCGGCGGCGCCGAGCCCGGCGAGCACGGAGGCGAGGACGTCGAGCACGGCGAAGGAGCGCGTCCCGTCCTCGGTGAGGCGGACCACGTCGTAGGCGAGCGTCGACCACGTCGAGAGGCTCCCGCAGAAGCCGATGCCGACGAGCGCGGCCACGGCGTGCGGCGCCGGCCCGCCGACGACGAGGCCGAGCACGAACGAGGCGACGACGTTGACGACGAACGTGCCCCACGGGAAGCCGGTCCCGTGGACCGACTGCACCCACCGGTCGGTCACGTAGCGCGCGGGTGCCCCGACCGCGGCGCCGAGGACGACGAGCAGGAACGTGGTCACCGGACCGCCGCGCGTCCGAAGGCCGCCCGTCGTGTCGCCGCCACGCCGAGGGCGCACGCCCCGACGGCGCCGACCACCGTCGCCGCGAGGTAGGCCAGGGCCGTCGCTCGGTGCCCACCGGCCAGCAGGGACTGGGTGTCGGTGGCGAACGTCGAGAAGGTCGTGAACCCGCCGAGCACGCCGACGGCGAGGAACGGGCGCACCAGCGGGTGGGCGTCGGTCACCTCGGTGACCACCACGACGAGGACGCCCATGAGCAGGGAGCCGAGCACGTTGATGCCGACCGTGGCCCAGGGGAACGTGCCGGCGGGGGCGGGGAGCGCCAGGCCGACCCCCCACCGGGCCAGCGCGCCCAGGACGCCGCCGACGGCGACGACGGCCACGGCCCGCCCCTGTCCGCGCACCACGGGCAGCCGGGGCGGGGGCGCCTCGTCGGGGGTCCCTTCCGTCATCGGCGCAAACGTAGTCCGTGACTCGATCCGGTGTGCGATAGGCCACCTGACCAGCGCTAGCGTCGTGCTTGCACCAGCTAGCACCCGTGCTAACGTGGGTGTCAGCGAGTTCGGGAGGAGGTGGTTCCGATGGCTACCGACGGCGTCGACAAGATCGGCCAGGCCGTCGAGGACATCGGGGCCTACATCCGCCGGCAGCGCGAGGGCGCGGAGGTCTCCCTCCGTCAGCTCGCCAAGGTCGCGGGGATCAGCAACCCCTACCTGAGCCAGATCGAGCGCGGGCTGCGCAAGCCGTCCGCCGAGATCCTGGCCCAGATCGCGACCGGCCTGCGGATCTCCGCCGAGGCGCTGTACGTCCGTGCCGGGATCCTCGAGCCACGGGAGTACTCGCCGGTGCTGGACGCCCTGGCGGCCGATCCGGACCTGTCCGAGCGCCAGAAGCAGGTGCTCGCCGACATCTACGCATCGTTCCGTCGCGGCAACGTCACCGACACGACCGTCGCGAAGGTCGCCGAAGAGGTCGCCGCCGACCTCGCGGAGGCCCGTCCCGCCGGCAGCGCCGCCACCGGACGGCACGACAGCTAGTCAGAGCCAGTCAGAGCCCGTCGGAGCTGGTCAGCACCAGCACCAGCACGACCCACCGACCCCTGGAGTGGAGACCACCATGCCTGTCACCTTCCCCACCAAGTTCGACGTCCGTGAGGCCCGGGACCAGGCCAACAAGGTCGTCTCGGACGCCATCGACCCGCTCCGCCAGCCGGCCCTCGCCGTGCTCGGCCTGGGTGACGCGGCCGTCGCCACCGCGCGCGACGCCGTCGCCCGCGTCCAGGCCGGCGCCACCGAGGTGCAGGCCCGCGTGGAGGACCTCCCGGCCGAGCTGCAGGAGCTGCGCTCCAAGCTGACCGCCGAGGACTTCCGCCGCCTGGTCGACAGCTACCTGGCCGCCGTCCGCAGCGTCTACACCGACCTGATCAAGCGCGGCGAGGTCACGTACCACGGCATCAAGGCCCAGCCGCAGGTCAAGCAGGCGCTCGACACGGTCGACCAGGTCGGGAGCGAGCTCGAGAGCCGCCTCGAGGACGCCGTCGAGGGCTTCCGCGTCCGCGGCGAGGCCGGCCTGGCCGAGGTCACCAAGCAGACCCGCTCGGTCGGCGAGCGCGCCGCCCGCGCGACCCAGCGCTTCAGCGCCGAGGCCGCAGAGGCCGTGGCCGAGGCCGGCTCGGAGCTGTCCGCGGAGATCAAGGAGGCGGGTGACGAGGTCGCCTCGGAGACCCGCAGCGCCACCCGCAAGGCCGCCGCGCGCACCGCGCCGAACAAGCAGGGCCCGAAGAACGCCCCGAAGTCGGCGGCCACCACCGGTGGCGCCAAGAAGGCCCCGAAGGCCTGATCGGGAACGCTGCTCGACGCACGCACGGCCCCGGGACGCTCCCCGTCCCGGGGCCGTCGTGTGCGCGGGATGTGTCCGTCGTGTCCTGTTCGGGGAGCGCGTGCCTGTCGCGGCGCTCCGCCGGGCACGTACCCTGACCGTGTGTCGGTGCTCTACAACCTCGACTTCTACGTGCTGAGCCTGTTGTGGCTGCTCGGGATCCCGGTGGGCCTGTACGCCTTCGTGCACGCCCTCATGCAGCGCTCCGACGCGTTCACCGCCGCCGACAAGCTCACCAAGCCGGTCTGGTGCGCCATCACCGGCGTCGGGCTGGCGATCCTCGCGATCTCGACCACGGGGCCCTACAGCTTCCTGTGGCTGATCGGCATCATCGCGGTGCTCATCTACATCGTCGACGTGCGGCCGCGGGTCGTGGAGATCCAGCAGGGCCCGCGCTGGTGAGCGCGCCGGCCGACGCCGTCCGCGCCGTCGCCGGCACCCTCGAGGTCGGTCCCGCCCTGGACCGGCCCGAGCTGCTGGCCGACCCGGTCGCCGCGGCGCTGCGCGCGCTGCCGGCCGACCTCGCCGCCGGCTGCCTCGTCGCGGCCATCGACCCCGGGCTCGCCGACACCGCCGCGTTCTGCGAGGCCTACGGCTCGCCGCTGGAGGCCTCGGCCAACTGCGTCGTCGTGGCCGGGTCCCGCTCCGGGGAGCGTCGCCACGCCGGCTGCGTCGTGCTGGCCACCACCCGCGCCGACGTCAACGGCACCGTGCGGCGGCGCCTCGACGTGCGCAAGGCGTCGTTCCTGGCGATGGACGAGGCGGTCGCGCTGACCGGCATGGCCTACGGCGGCATCACCCCGTTCGGCCTGCCCGCCGGCTGGCCGGTGCTCGTGGACGCCGCCGCGCTCGCCGCGCCCGCCGTCGTGGTCGGCAGCGGCCTGCGCGAGAGCAAGCTGGTGGTGCCGGGCGCCGCCCTCGGCGCGCTGCCGTCGGCCGAGGGCGTCGAGGGTCTCGGCCGCTGACTAGCGTCCGCCGTCCACCCGGGCGTTCCACAGC
Source organism: Actinomycetospora chlora (assembly GCF_039542135.1). NCBI lineage: Bacteria > Bacillati > Actinomycetota > Actinomycetes > Pseudonocardiales > Pseudonocardiaceae > Actinomycetospora > Actinomycetospora chlora. The sequence continues at coordinate 8,030 of NZ_BAABHO010000071.1, read as the reverse complement.
GCGGTGCCCTGCGCCCCGGGCGAGTTGTAGATCGGGTTCGCGGCGGTCGTGGGGAACACCTGGTTCGAGCCCGGCCCCGAGCGGAACGGGTGCCGCGCCACCTCGTTGCCGTCGAGCGTGACGATGATCGTGCCGCTCGTGGGCACCGTCCCGGAGTTGACGAGACGCACCGAGATCGTGCACGTCGGGGTGTTGCAGACGCCCTCCAGGCCCTCGAGGGAGATGGCCAGGGTCGGCCGCTCGGTGAGCGCCACCAGCCAGCTCTTCATCGTCGGCACCTGCCCGACCAGCCCCGGCAGCGTGCCGAGCACCGCCGGGTCCGCGCGGTGGACGGTGACCGGGGCCGCGTGGCCCGTGGCGAACCCGGGCATGTCGACCGCCGCGAGCGTGGGCGGGTCGTCCGCGTCCTGGACGTCGAGGCGGGTCTCGCCCGCGGAGAACACCCGGGTCTCCCGGCCCTCGACGACGGCCGTGTCGTCGGCCTCGGTCAGCCCGGCGGCCGGGAGGCGCCCGGCCAGCTCGCCGGGCGCGGTCGCCCAGGTCTCGAGGCCCTCGGGCAGCTGGGTGCCGGCGTCCCGGAGCCAGACGCCGTCGATGCGCTCGACGAACTCGGGGCGGCTCGCGAACTGACCCCACCAGGCCCGGTCGCCGCGCACGGCCTGCTGGGTGGGGGTCAGGACGAACTCGGCGCGGCCGCCCGAGTCGCGGACGACGGTGCCGGTCGCGTTGCCGGCGCGGTCGACGGTCATCGTCACCGTGGCGGGGCCCTCGGCGCCGCCGGTGGTCCGGCCGGAGTAGGTGGCGCCCTCCCAGCTCCGCATGTCGGTCGCGACGGCCTCCACGGTGTCCTGCGGCGAGCTGGGCCGGGTCGCGACGAGGACGACCGTCGCGAGCAGCAGGACGAGCACGACGGCGACCGCGATCCCGATCCACAGGCCGCGGCGCCGCCGCGGCGGCGGTGACTGGCCGGCCGGCGGCGCCCACATCGGGCCGGTGCCGGGACCACCGGGACCGCCCGGCCCGCCCGGCCCGTACGCGCCGGGCCACGGACCCGTCGGCGGGCCCCAGGGGCCGGGTCCGCCGGCGACGGGCGGCGTCCCGAACGCCGGGCCGAACGCGGGACCCGGGGGCACGGGCCCCGTGCCCGGTCCCGGCGCCCAGGGGCCCGGGCCGGCGAACGGGCCCGGCGCGTACGGCTGGGACTCGGGCCGCCACGGCGCCGCCGCCGGCGGCACGTCCACCCGCTGCGTCTGCCCGGCCGGGGCGCCACCCGCCGCGGCCGTGGGGTGCACCGTCGTGGCCCCGGCGTCGGGGGAGGGGGACGACGGCTCGTCGCCGTCGGCCGTGGCGGGGGTCGGGTCGGGGGTCGGATCGGTGGTCCCGGTCGCGTCGTCGGGTCGCGTCGCGTCCGCCGGCTCGCCGCGCCCGTCGTGCTCCCCGGCCATGGCCGCCTCCCCCGTCGGTCCGGTCCGGGGCGACCCCCGCTGCGGCACGGTAACCCGTTCGAGGGGCTCAGAGGGGACGTTCGGCGCACCGGTACCCGACCGGACAGCGTCGGGAGGGATCGGGAATCGCGCGGCGGCGTGTGCCGTTGGCCGCTGTACATTGAAGGTTCAACGAATCGAGGAGCCACGATGCCCGCGCTGACGGTCGCCGACCTCACGGTCCTGCCCCGCATCCCCGAGCCGGACGGTCCCCGCGTCGGGGTGACGGAGCGGGGCGTCCGCTCCGTGGCCACCGCGCCGCAGGGCTACGAGGGCGAGGGCTTCCCGGTGCGGCGGGCGTTCGCCGGCGTCGATCTGGCGCTGCTCGACCCGTTCATCCACATGGACCAGATGGGCGAGGTGGAGTACGCGCCGGGCGAGCCCAAGGGCACGGCGTGGCACCCGCACCGCGGCTTCGAGACCGTCACCTACATCGTCGACGGCACCTTCGAGCACGCCGACAACCACGGTGGCGGCGGGTCGATCACCAACGGCGACACGCAGTGGATGACCGCGGGCGGCGGGGTCCTGCACATCGAGCGCCCGCCGGAGGCGCTCGTCGCGTCGGGCGGGTTGTTCCACGGCCTGCAGCTGTGGGTCAACCTGCCGCGGGCGCAGAAGTGGGCGCAGCCCCGCTACCAGGACCTGCGCTCGGGCCAGGCCGCCCTGCTGACCTCCGCGGACGCGGGGACGCTGGTGCGGGTCATCGCCGGCGAGGTCGCGGGCCACACCGGCCCCGGGTCGACCTACACCCCGATGACGATGGCGCACGCCTCCCTCGAGCCCGGCGCGCAGCTGCACCTGCCGTGGGACGCCCAGCAGAACGCGCTGCTCTACGTGCTGTCCGGCGACGGCACCGTGGGCGCCGAGCGCCGCCCGGTGCGCACCGGCCAGCTCGTGGTGTTCGGGCCGGGGTCGTCGCTGCGCGTCGCGGCCGACGCCGGCCAGGAGGGTCGTCACCCGAAGCTGGAGGTCGTGCTGCTGGGCGGGCGCCCGATCCGCGAGCCCGTCGCCTGGGGCGGGCCGTTCGTCATGAACACCCAGCAGGAGGTCCGCGAGGCGATGGTCGACTTCCACGCCGGACGCCTGGGGTCGATCCCCGCCGAGCGGGTGTAGCCGGCAGAACGCCCCTACCGGAACACGACCGTGCGGCCCGCGTGCACCTGCACGCGGTCCTCGAGGTGGGCGCGCAGCCCGCGCGCCAGCACCAGCTTCTCGACGTCGCGGCCCCGGCGGACCATGTCCTCCGGGGTGTCGGCGTGGTCGATGCGGATGACGTCCTGCTCGATGATCGGGCCGGCGTCGAGGTCGGCGGTGACGTAGTGGCAGGTCGCGCCGACCAGCTTGACCCCGCGGGCGTGCGCCTGGTGGTACGGCCGCGCGCCCATGAACGAGGGCAGGAAGCTGTGGTGGATGTTGATCGCCCGGCCGGCCCAGCGGTCGCACAGCGCCGGCGTGAGCACCTGCATGAACCGCGCGAGCACGATCGCCGCCGGGTCGTGCTCGTCGACCAGCGCCGCCACCTGCGCGAACGCGGCGTCGCGGCCGGTGCGCGCCTCGTCGTCCTGCGCGCGGGCGGGGAACGGCACGTGGTGGAACGGGACACCGTGGGCGGCGGCGATCGGGCGCAGCACCTCGTGGTTGCCGACGACGGCGCGCACGTCCATGTCGAGCTCGCCGCCCCACACGCGTCCGAGCAGGTCGTGCAGGCAGTGCGACTCCCTGCTGACGAGGATCACGACCCGCGGGCTCTCGGCGGTGTCGCGCACGTGCCAGCGGACGGGCTCGCCGCCGGGCACCTCGAGCTCGGCGGCGACCTGGCCGACCACCGCGCGCAGCACGTCGGCGCCGCCCGGAACCGACGCGGAGTCGACGACCTGGCGCGTGACGAACCAGCCGGCGTCCACGTCGGCGTGGTAGGCGGCCTCGGTGATCGAGGCGCCGATCGCGGCCAGCCGGCCGGTGATGGCGGCGACGATGCCGGTGCGGTCGGGGCAGCTCAGCGTGATGACGAGCCGGCGGCCGGACGGCACGCTCATCGCTGCGCGAGGCGCCGGCGGGTGAACTCGTCCTCGGCGTCGAGCAGGCCGCCCACCTGGTCGGTGACGATGCCCTCGATGCGCCCGCCGACCATCGGCACGGTCACCGACGCCTCGCCGTCGACCTGCGTGACCGAGCCGCCGCCGGTGTCGGTGAGGGTCTGGGTGCCCGAGAGCCGGCCGGGCAGCCCGCGCACGGTGACCTCGAACGTCCCGTCGTAGCCGCCGCCGTCGCGCGGTCGCCAGGTCTCGACGCGGTCGAGCACCAGGTCGTCGCCGGTGAAGCGGCGGATGACCGACGGGAGGAACTCGACGGGCACCGAGTGCCGGAAGCGCAGCCGCGCCCCGGAGTCGTCGACGGCGTGCTCGAGCAGGGCGGGGTCGTTGCCGCCGAGCTCCTTGAGCCGCCGGTCGAGGTGGTCGGCGTCGACCAGCAGGGCGTACACGTCCTCGGCGGGCGCGTCCCAGTCGGCGCGGTGGGCGATGCGGGTGGCCACGGGCGGGAGGTTACCGTCGGATGTCGTGACAGCCCGCCCGACCACGGGGAGCACGCCGGTCCCCTCCGCCCGCGCCGCCGGCCTGCCCGCGGAGGACACCCTGCTCGCCCCGCACACCACGCTCGGCCTGGGCGGGCCGGCCCGGCGCCTCGTGCACGCGACGACCGCCGACGAGGTGGTCGCCGCGGCCCGCGCCGCCGACGGGTCGGGCGAGCCGTTGCTGCTGGTCGGGGGCGGGTCGAACCTCGTCGTCGGCGACGCCGGCTTCCCCGGCACGGCGCTGCTCGTCGACCACCGGGGCCACCACGTCGTCGCCCGCGACCCGGGCAGCGTCGTGGTCCACGTCGAGGCCGGCACCGACTGGGACGCGCTCGTGGCCGACACCGTCGCCGAGGGACTGGGCGGGCTGGAGTGCCTCTCGGGCATCCCGGGGCGCACCGGCGCGACACCGGTGCAGAACGTCGGCGCGTACGGCGTCGAGGTCGCCGACGTGCTCGTCGACGTCGACCTCTACGCCCGCCGCACGGGCCGGCGCGGCTCCGTCCCGGCCGCCGACCTCGACCTCGGGTACCGCACCAGCCGCCTCAAGGGCGACCGCAACGTCGACGGCGAGATCGTGCTGGCGGTGCGCTTCCGCCTCACCACCGACGGGCTCTCGGCCCCGGTCCGCTACGCCGAGCTCGCCCGCGCCCTCGGCGTGGAGCCCGGGTCGCGGGTGCCGGTCGCGGCGGCCCGCGAGGCCGTGCTGGCCCTGCGCCGGGGCAAGGGCATGGTCATCGACCCGGACGACGCCGATTCCCGCAGCGCCGGCTCGTTCTTCACCAACCCCGTCGTCGACCCGGCCACGGCCGCCCGGGTCGCGGCGCGCACCGAGGCCTGCGGCCAGCTCCCCGTCACGGCGTGGCCGCAGCCCGACGGGCGGGTCAAGCTCTCCGCGGCCGCGCTCATCGAGCGCGCCGGCGTGCCCCGCGGGTACCCCGGCGAGGGCGCCCCGGCCCGCGTGTCCACCAAGCACACGCTGGCGCTGACCCACCGCGGCGGCGGCACCACCGACGACCTGCTCGCGCTGGCCCGCGACGTCCGCGACCGGGTCGAGGACGCGTTCGGCCTGGTCCTCGAGCCCGAGCCGGTGCTGGTCTCCTGCTCCCTGTAGGACGCCTCACGGCGAGGCGGCGGCGCCGTAGCCGCGCATGACGTCGGCCACGACGCCCGCGGTGCGGGAGCTGCCGGCGTCCGGCCGCTGCGCGAGGGCCGTCACGACGAGCGCGGGGTTCCCGGCCGGGGCGACGGCCGTCATCCAGTCGTCCACCCCGCCGCCGGGGACCGACGGGTCCTCGGCGGTCCCGGACTTCGCCCCGACCGGCACGCCCACGTCCCGCAGCGCGGCGCCGGTCCCCGAGGTGACGACGGCCCGCATCCCGTCCCGGACCGGACCGAGCCGGTCGGCGAAGGGCAGCGGCACCGGCGCGGGGTGGGGGAGGGCGACGGCGTCCGGACCGGAGCCCACGGCCAGGCCCAGGTGGGGCGTCGCCAGGGCCCCGGTGGCCACCGCGGCCGTCCACCGCGCGTCCTGCAGCGGCGTGACCTGGATCGGGCCCTGCCCGATGCCGAGGATGACCGTGGAGCCCGGGTACCAGGTCCCGCCGTCGGCCGTGACGCCCGCCGGCGTGCCGAGGTAGCCGCCGCTCTCGCCGGGCAGGTCGATCCCCGTCGGGGAGCCGACGCCGAGCGCGTGGGCCGTCTCGATCATTCGATCGGGCCCCAGGGCGAGGGCGAGCTGGTAGAAGTACACGTCGTTCGACCAGGCGAGGGCGTCGACGAGGTCCTGCGCCGGCAGCGGCTTCCAGTTGCCGAACGTGTGGCCGCCGTAGGTGAACGCGCCGCCGCCGGGGAGCTGCCGGTCGGGCGGCACGACCCCGTGGGCCATGTTCGACGCCGCGTTGACGAGCTTGAACGTCGAGCCCGGCGGGACGGCCGAGGCGATCGCGTGGTCGATCATCGGGCTGCCGGGGGCCGACGACGCCGCCTCGAGCGCGGCCGCGTCGATCGGCGGGCCGTAGAGCCCGTCGTCGTGGCTCGGCCAGCTCGCCAGCGCGAGGACCGCCCCGTCGCGGGGGTCCATGGCCACCGCGGCCCCGACCGCGCCCCGGGGGCTGCCGGCGAGCGAGCCGGCGACGCCGGCGACGAGGCGCTGCTGCAGCGGCAGGTCGAGGGTCGTCGTCAACGTCGCGCCGGACACCGGGGGCCGCCAGGAGCCGGCCGCGACCGGCCGGCCCGCGGGGTCGACCCAGTAGCACCGCTGCCCCGGGACGCCCCGCAGGACCGCGTCGTAGGACTGCTCGAGGCCGGCGCGCCCCGTGGTGCCCCGCGGGTCGAGGTCGGGATGGCGGGCCGCCTCGGCCGGCGTCACCGCCCCGACCCAGCCGAGGACCGGCGCGAGGACCGGGCCGGTGGGGTAGCTGCGGCGGGCGGCCGGGACCACCACGACCCCGGGCAGCGCCGCGGCGTCGACGGCGTCGCCGACCGGGCCGGCCACCGTGCCCGCGTCGAGGTCGACCGTGGTCGCCGGTGCGGGGTCGACGAGCGCGTGCAGCGCCGCGGGCGGGCGCCCGAGCAGGCCCGCGAGGCGGTCCACCCCGGCGGGGTCGCCGCGCAGCAGGGCCGGTGCGACGCGGACGCGCCGGTCGCCCGCGTCCGCGGCGAGCACGGTCCCGTGCCGGTCGACGACCGCGCCCCGCGGCGCGGGCACCGTGACGCACCGGGTCATCTGGTCGACGCCGGCGGCCCGGGCGACCGGGTCGCGGACGATGCCGGTCCCGACCACGGCGAACGCGACCAGGACCGCGGTGACGGCCACCGCGGCGGCCCGCACGAGGCGCGGGCGCCCGGTCGAGGCCGGCGCCCACAGGCGTCGCCGGGCGCCGTCGCGCCGGCCGCCGAGGACGAGCCCGAGCGCGGCCAGGTGCACGACCGTGGCGCTGCCGCCCGCGGACAGGATCGGGAACGGGACGCCCGCGACGGGCAGCAGGCCCAGGTTCCCGCCGGTCGAGACGACGAGCTCCACGCCGAGCAGCAGGCCGAACCCGGCGCACAGCAGCCGCCCGGCGGCGCTGCGGGGCTCCCGCGCCCCGACGACGCACCGCCACACGATGACCAGCCCGGCCACCACGGCGAGGGCCGCGGCCAGCGCACCCCAGCCCGAGGCCAGCGAGGCGAGGGCCAGGTCGGTCTCGCGCTCGGGCAGGTAGTCCGCGGCGAGCGCGTGCACGGGGTCCGTGCGGGCGCCCCACCAGCCGCCGGCGGCGATCGCGAGGCGGGCCTGGCGGACCGCCCACCCCGGCCCGTCGGCGGACTGCGAGCCGGTCAGGTAGGTGCCGAGGCGCGCCAGCTGGTAGTCGTGCAGGAGACCCAGGGCCAGCGGGGCCGCCACGGCGGCGGCCGCGAGCACGGGCAGCAGGTGGCGGGCCGGGACGCGGGCGACGACCAGCACCGCGACGGCCGTGACGGTGAGCAGGGTGGCCGTCGAGAGGTCGGGCTGGAGCGTGACGAGGACGATCGGCAGCCCGGCCAGGGGGAGGGCGAGCGCGAACCGCCGCCAGCCGGGGCGTGACCGCCCGAGGACGGCGGCGAGGACCAGCGGCACGGCGAGCTTCGCGAGCTCGGAGGGCTGCAGGGTGAACGTGCCGCTGCCCAACCACCGGCGCGCGCCGTTGACCTCGAGACCGACGGCGACCACCGCGACCAGCAGCGCGAGCGTGGTGCCGTAGACCGCCCAGGCCAGCGCGGGCGTCACCGGGCGTCGGCGGGCGGCGAGCACGAGCAGCAGGGCCAGCCCGAGGCCGCCGGTCGCGAGCTTCAGCAGCGCCGCGCCGTCCTCGCCGGCGGCCGCGAGGTTCGCCGCGCCGAGCAGCACGAGGACGACCGCGGCGAGCACCGCGTCGGCGTCGGCGACGGCCGCCCGGCGGGGCTCCGCGCCGTCCTCGACGCGGGCCCGCTCCCGCTCGCGGCGA
>NZ_BAABHO010000070.1:0-28109 GCF_039542135.1 Actinomycetospora chlora | reverse complement strand
GCGCCGTCGGCACGGCGCGCTGGGGCGTCGCCGGGGCCCGGCCGCCCAGCCCGTCGCGGGCGGCGGCCGCCAGCGCCCCGGCGCTCGGGTAGCGCTGCCCCGGGTCCTTGGCCATCCCGCGGGCGACGACGTCGTCGAGCGCCCGCGGGAGCGGCGCGAGCGCGCTGGGGCGCGGCGGTGGGGTGAACAGGTGCGCGCGCATCACCGACACCGCGCTGTCGGCGTCGAAGGCCCGGCGCCCGGTGAGGGTCTCGTGCAGCACGCAGGCCAGGGCGTAGACGTCGGCGCGGGCGTCCGGGGCGGCGCCGTCGAAGCGCTCCGGCGCCATGTAGTCGAGCGTGCCGATCGCCGTCCCGGTGGTGGTGAGCGAGGTGTGATCCTCGCGCACCGAGCGGGCGATGCCGAAGTCGACGAGGTAGACGAAGTCCGACGCCGTGACCAGCACGTTCGACGGCTTGACGTCGCGGTGGACGAGCCCGGCCGCGTGGGCGGCGTCGAGCGCCTCGGCCACCTGCCCGACGAGCGCCACCGCCCGCGCCGGGTCGAGCGGCCGGCGCCCGCCGCGCTCGATGAGGGCGGCGAGGTCGACGCCCTCGACGAGGCGCATGTCGAGGAACAGCCGCCCGTCGACCTCGCCGAAGTCGTGCAGCGGGATGACGTGCGGGTCGCCGAGCTGCGCCGCGGTGTGGGCCTCGCGGCGGAAGCGCTCGCGGAAGGTCTCGTCGCCGGCGAGGTCGTCGGCCAGCAGCTTGAGGGCGACGGTGCGCCGGCGCCGGGTGTCGAACGCGCGGTACACGGTGCCCATGCCGCCGCGCCCGAGCTCGCCCTCGATCCGGTACGGCCCGATCTCCACGCCCACCCTCCCCCGGACCGGCACGGCCCGCCACGGCCGGTCGGCGGGTGGTCACCGAGGGTGTGTCCCCGGCCGCCGGTCCTCGGCAATGATGGACCGGTGACCGGTCCGTCCTCCCGCCGGCCCGGCGACCACCCCTACGGCCCGCCGCCGCCGCGCCGTCCCGGCCGGTTGCCGCCGACGGCCCGGTCCACCCGCCCGTTCCCGGAGGACGGGCCGGACCCCCGGTCCCGCCCGGACGACCCGGCGACGGAGTACGCCACCCGCTACGACCCGCGCGACCCCCCGCGGGAGTCCCCGCACGACCGTCCGCGCGAGGGGCGCCCCGAGGGCGACGACGACCCCGGCCCCCGCAAGATCACGGTCACCCGCGTCGCCGCCTGGCGGGCACGGCGCCTCACCACCCGCGGGGCCCGCGCCTTCCACCGCGCGGCGTCCGCCGACGGGGCCGACCGCTCCGGGCTCACCGCGCTGACCTACGCCTGGATGGCGAACTACGCCTCCGACGCGACCCTCGCCGTCGCGCTGGCCAACACGCTGTTCTTCTCCGCAGCCAGCGCCGAGAGCAAGAGCCGGGTCGCGCTCTACCTGCTGATCACCGTGGCCCCGTTCGCGCTCGTCGCGCCCGTCATCGGACCCGCGCTCGACCGGCTGCAGCGCGGCCGGCGCGTCGCGATGGCCGTGTCCACGGCCGGCCAGGGCGTGCTCGCCGTGGTGCTCGCGCTGTGGATGGACACCTGGGCGCTCTACCCGGCGGCGCTGGGGATCATGGTGCTGTCGAAGTCCTTCGGCGTGCTCAAGGCGGCCGTGACGCCGCGGGTGCTGCCGCCCGGGATCACGCTCGTGACCACGAACTCGCGGCTCACGGTGTTCGGGCTCGTCGCCTCCGGCGTGGCCGGGGCGGTCGCGGCCGGGGTCGCGTGGCTGGCCGGCTCGCCGGGCGCCGCCTGGCTCACGGCCGCGATCTGCCTCGCCGGGGTCTGGCTGTGCCTGCGCATCCCGGCGTGGGTGGAGGTCACCGAGGGCGAGGTCCCGACCACGATCCTGCCCGTGCACGACCCCGCCGGGCGCCCCGGGCGGCCGCGGACCTCGCTGGGGCGCGACGTCGTGGGCGCCCTGTGGGCCAACGGCACGATCCGCGCCCTGACCGGGTTCCTGACGCTCTTCGCCGCGTTCGTCGTCAAGAACGAGACCGAGGGCGCCCCCGGCGACCAGCTCCTCCTGCTCGGTGTCATCGGCGCGGCCGCGGGCGCCGGCGGGTTCCTGGGCAACGTCGTGGGCGCCCGGCAGCGCTTCGGCCGCCCCCGCGTGCTCGTCGTCGTCTGCCTCGCGGTCGCGCTCGCCGGGGTCGTGCTGGCCGCCGTCGTCACCGGGCTGGCCACGGCGGCGGCCGCCGCGCTCGTCGCCGCCACCACGAGCGCCCTGCTCAAGGTCTGCCTCGACGCCGTCGTGCAGCGCGACGTGCCCGAGGCGAGCCGGGCGTCGGCCTTCGGGCGCTCGGAGACGATCCTGCAGCTGGCGTGGGTGTTCGGCGGGGCGCTGGGCGTGCTGCTGCCGCCGACGTGGTGGATCGGGTTCACCGTCATCGCGTGCGTCGTCGGCGTCGGTACCGTGCAGACCGTGCTGATCACGCGTGGCTCGTCGCTCATCCCCCGGAGACGGAGCGGACCCGAGCGCGACCGGTCGGACGTCTCCCGGTGAGGACGCTCTCCCGGCGGACGCTCGCGATCGGCGGCGGGGCGCTGCTCGTCGTCGTGGTGGTCGTCGTCGTGCTCGTCGTGCGCGCCAACGCCGGCCCGTCGTCGCCCGGGGACGTCACCTTCGGCGCGGGCGGGGCGACCGTCAGCGTCGGAGCCAGCCAGTTCTGCGACGTGCAGGTCACCGAGTGCGGCGACGACCCGGACGCGAACGCCGTGCTGCGCGTCCCGCCGAACACCCCGCTGACCGTGGGCGTCCCCGAGGAGGTCGTGGGCACGCCCTGGCAGATCGCCTTCGAGTTCCGGGACGCCACCGGCACGGTCGCGCAGGGTCGCAGCCCGGTGTTCGCGCCGGGCACCACGACGACCTACACGCTCGTGCTGCCCGATCCCGCCGACCAGCTCACGAGCGCCGAGGTGCAGCAGTACGGCGCCCGCATCAGCCAGGGTCCGAACGGGCTCGAGTTCGCCACACGCGCCACGTGGGTGCTCAGCGTCGACGACCGCTGAGCCCGAGCGGGCGACCGCTCACCGAGTGAACAGGGTCGATGTTCACTCGATCGGCCGTTGAGGTATGGCTCCGCGACCGAGATCGTCCCTCCCGGCCACTCGGGGGGAGAACACATGGACACGGCCCGGCAGCACCGTCGCCCACACCGGCACCCACACCGGCACACCGCCGCGCTCGGCGTGCTCGTCGCGGCGGTGCTGGCGCTGGCGACCGGCCTGGTCGCCGCGCCGAGCGCGGACGCCGCGACCGTGTACGGCCAGTTCCGCAACGGCAACGCGCGCTGCCTGGAGAACGCGAACAACGCCACCACGCTGAACAACCCGACCGGGATCAGCGTCTGCCAGGCCGCGACCTACCCGGGCCAGCAGTTCAGCCGTTTCGCGACCGACGAGTCGATCCGCACGCCCGGCGGGCGCTGCCTCGGCACGCTGAACGCCGGCACGGCGGCCAACACCGCGGTCGTCCTCGTCGCCTGCAACCCGGCGGCGCAGACGCAGCACTGGGTGGTGCGCACCGACGGGCTGGTGGTGAACCGGCAGGCCCTGAAGTGCCTCGCGCCGCTGAACAACGGGACGGCGATCGGGACCCGCACGGTGATCGCGACCTGCACCACCGCCGCGGCCATGCGCTGGACCGCCCCCGCGGCGTCGACACCGACCACGACGCCGACCACCACCCCGACGACGACCACCACCACCGTCCCGCCCACGACGACGACGACGACGACGACGACGACCGTGCCGCCGACGACGACCACCACCACCCCGCCGCCGACGGGCGGGCGCGACCCGATCCAGCAGCCGTTCGCGTCGACCTCGATCTGGAACATGCCGATCGGCAGCGGCGCCCAGTTCGTGCCCGCGAACCTGCCCGCGATCCCGGGCGGCGACAGCGGCGCGCGCGTCCCGCAGGTCGACGACGAGCCCCTGGTGCTGACGCCGACCGCCCCGCTGACCCCGATCCTCGCCAGCCCCGGCGGCTGGGGCGGCGACCGCTGCGTCACCCAGAACACGACGCTGGCCACGGTGCCGATCCCCGGCGGTTACGTGCTGCCCAGCAACAACAAGAACGAGAGCGCGGCGTTCCTCGGCGCCGACGGGCGCACCGTCGTCCAGACCCAGCCGCTGGCCCGGTGCCGGGCGAACGGGCCGGCGACGAGCTACGTCCGCTTCCCCGACCAGGACATCTACGGCCCCGGCATCGAGGGCTCGCACGGCGGCTCGGGCATGAGCGCGCTCGGCGGCTCGATCCGCATCGGCGAGCTGCGGCCCGGCCAGACCGGCCCGCGCCACAGTCTGAAGATCAACCTGTACGCGAAGGCCGAGCTCGCGCGCTGCTCCACCCGCGCCGAGTGCTTCCGCTGGCCCGCGGTCAAGCCCGACGGGTACGCGGTGGGCTGGTACGGCTCGGTCGGCAACAACACCAACGGCGCGATGCGCATGGGCGCGCTGCTGGCGATCCCGCCGACGGTGGACATCAACAACCTCGGTCTGACGACCGAGCCCGGCCGCCAGATCGCCTGGACGCTGCAGAACTACGGCGCCTACGTCGTCGACGACACCTACGGCCCGTCGTTCGCGTTCAACGCCGAGAACGGCCCCGCGGGCAACATGCGCACCCAGTTCCGCGCCGACTACGGCCAGGACTTCGAGGTCTACGCCAACAACACCAACGCCTGGGGCCGCGACGTGCAGCGCCTGCGCCAGGCGCTGCAGGTGGTCGACAACAACGGGCCCTCGAGCATCGGCGGGGGCGGCACCCCGCGCCAGCCGCTGCTGCCCGAGCTCGTCGCCCCGCAGGCGACGGTCCCGCCGACCAGCCCGACGGCCCCGGCGACGACCGAGACCTCCGGCCCGGTGCCCGCCACCTCGGTGCCCGCGATCCCGGACAACTGAGAGGGCTGCGCCCAGGTGAGTGATCTGGGTCGTCACCACGACCCGGACCACTCACCTGGGGTCACCCCTCGAGCTCCCGGGCCACGGCGCGGACGACCTCGGCCAGCTGCTTGGTCTGGCGCCGGTCGGGGTACCGGCCGCGGCGCAGCTCGGGCTGCACCCGGGCCTCCAGGACCTTGATCATGTCGTCGATGAGGCCGTGGAGCTCGTCGGGTGAGCGGCGCTTGGCCTCGGCGACCGACGGCAGCGGGTCGACCAGGCGCACCTGGAGGGCCTGGGGGCCCCGACGGCCCTCGGCGATCCCGAACTCCACGCGCTGCCCGGACTTCAGCGTCTCCACCTCACGGGGCAGCGACCCCTTCGGCACGTAGACGTCCTCCCCGCCCTCCTGGGAGAGGAACCCGAAGCCCTTGTCGGCGTCGTACCACTTGACCCTGCCGGTCGGCACCGTCGTCACCCGATCTCTTGCTCGCCACACCCATGACAAAGCGCCCCGGCGGCCCGCCGGAGCGCAGACGCCCAGTTTATCCCCGCCGCGCCACCGTGAACCCCGTCGCGAGCTCAGCCCGTGACGTGCCGCTCGGCGTAGGTGCCGAGGAACAGCGCCGCCTGGAGCTCCGACCGTCCGGACACCCCGAACTTGGTCAGGACGGCCTTCACGTGGTCCTGGACGGTCCACTCGGAGAGGCCGAGCGCGCGGGCGATGCGGCGGTTGGGCCGCCCCAGGGCGAGCTGGCCGAGCACGTCCTGCTCCCGCCGCGAGAGCCCGCGGGCGCGGGCCACGAGGTCGGCGAGCTGCCCGGGCCGGATCGGGTCGACGACGACGGCGACGCGCCCGCCGAGCGCGGTCGCGGTGAAGCACAGCCACCGCCCCGCCGTGGTCGGGGCGTGCACCGCCTGCGGGCCCGTCGCCGCGCCGCGGCGACCCGCGACGAGGGCCGTGACCGCGGGCGGCAGGACGGCCCCGTCGCCCGGGCCGCCGAGCAGCGCGCGGGCCTCGTCGCTCACCTCGGCGACCCGGCCGTCCGGGCCGCACATCACCAACCCCGACCCCGCGACCTCGAGCGGGGCCACCACGGGGTCGTCCGGGGCCGTGACGCGGCCGTCCACCATCGCCTCGCGCAGGGCCACCGCGAGCGGGCGCCCGACGGCCGACAGCGCCGCGACCTCGCCGTCGGTGAACGATCCGCCGGCGCGCAGCAGTTCGACCGCGCCCCACGGCGTGCGGCCGTCGTACAGCACGAGCCGCAGGTGGTCGGTGAACCCGCGCGGCGCGAGGGTCTCGCGGTGGCGGGCGCTGCGGGCCGGGTCGCCGCCGGTGGCGCGGTGCACGGTGTCGAGCAAGGGGCCGTCGAGGAGCTGCGCGAACCGCAGGACGTCGGGCGCCGCGCCGTACTCGTGGGCGAACACCTCCGCCTCGAGGTCCTCGTCGCGCTCGGCCCCGAGCAGCACGCACGAGGTGGTCATCGCCGTGGCCGGATCGACCGTCGCCCACACCGCGAGGTCGTGCCCGACGGCACGGTCGACGACGGCGGCGGCCGCGCGGCGCAGCGCCGCATGGCCCGCGGACGGGTCGAGCGCCGGCGCGAGGCGCTCGGCAAGTGTGGTCACGCCGTGTACCCCCCTGGAACTGGGGATGGAGCCCCGCCGCCCAGTATTCCTACTGTCGGGGCATCAGCACGCCGATCTCACTGACTCGGAGTACACGATGAGCACCGACACCGTCGACATGTTCCCCCTGATGGGCGCCCAGGCCACGGTCCTCGCCGCCGGCGACACCACCGGCGACGCCTGGGAGGCGTTGCAGCTCGACCTGGCCCCGGGGGCGCGCTCACCCAGACACACGCTCGGGGCCGACAAGCTCTTCGCCGTCGTCGGCGGCACGGTGACGATCGAGGTCGGCGACGAGACGCGGACGGTGTCCGACGGTCCGGTGTGGATCCCCGCGGGCGTCCCGCACTGCTACCGCAACACCTCCGACGCGCCCGCCCGGATGCTCGTGGTCGTCACCGGGCGCAGCCAGGTCGAGTTCCTGCGCGGGATGAGCCGCCTCACCGCGGACGGGCCCCCGGACCCGGCCGCCGTCGCGGCCCACACCGCGGCCCACGGCGTGGCCATCCTGCCGGCGGGAGACGGAGCGGGGCGGAGCTCGACCACGAGGAGCTGAGCGCTCAGGCGGTCGGGCTGCTCGACAGGCCCAGCAGCTCGACCGCCTCCTCCCGCATCTGGACCTTGCGGACCTTGCCGGTGACGGTCATGGGGAACTCGTCGACGACGTGGACGTAGCGCGGGATCTTGTAGTGGGCGAGCCGGCCCGACGCGAACTCCCGCACGGCCTCGGTGGTCAGCGACCCGGCGCCCGGCTTGAGCCGCACCCAGGCCATGAGCTCCTCGCCGTAGCGCTCGTCGGGCACCCCGATGACCTGGGCGTCGACGATGTCGGGGTGGGTGTAGAGGAACTCCTCGATCTCCCGCGGGTAGATGTTCTCGCCGCCACGGATGACCATGTCCTTGATCCGGCCGGTGATGTTGATGTAGCCCTCGTCGTCCATGACGCCGAGGTCGCCGGTGTGCATCCAGCGGGCCCGGTCGATGACCTCGGCGGTCTTGTCGGCCTGCTCCCAGTAGCCGAGCATCACCGAGTAGCCGCGGGTGCACAGCTCGCCGGGCGTGCCGCGGGGCACCGTCAGCCCGGTCTCCGGGTCGACGATCTTCGACTCGAGGTGCGGCATCGTCCGCCCGACGGTGGAGACGCGGCGGTCCAGCGAGTCGTCGCGGCGGGTCTGGGTGGACACCGGGCTGGTCTCGGTCATCCCGTACGAGATGGCCACCTCGCTCATGCCCATCCGCTCGACGACCTGCTTCATCACCTCGATCGGGCACGGCGAGCCGGCCATGATCCCGGTGCGCAGGCTGGTCAGGTCGTAGGACTCGAAGTCGTCCAGCCCCAGCTCGGCGATGAACATCGTCGGCACCCCGTAGAGCGAGGTGCAGCGCTCCGCGGCGACGGCCTCGAGGGTCGACGTCGGATCGAAGCCGGGCGCCGGGATGACCATGGTGGCGCCCGAGCTGGTGCACGCCAGGTTGCCCATGACCATGCCGAAGCAGTGGTAGAAGGGCACCGGGATGCAGACGCGGTCGGCGTCGGTGTAGCCGATCAGCTGGCCGACGAAGTAGCCGTTGTTGAGGATGTTGTGGTGCGAGAGCGTCGCGCCCTTCGGGAAGCCCGTCGTCCCGCTCGTGTACTGGATGTTGATCGCGTCGTCCGGCGAGAGCGTCGCGGACACCTCGCGGACGCGGGCGACGTCGCCGCCGCGCACGAACAGCCCGTGCCACTCGTCGGAGTCGATGATCACGACCCGCTGCAGCGCCGCCCGCTCCGGGCGGACCTCGTCGATCATCGCGGCGTAGTCGGAGGTCTTGAAGCTGCGCGCGGCGACCAGCAGCGAGATGCCCGCCTGGTCGAGCACGAACGCGAGCTCGTGGGTGCGGTACGCCGGGTTGATGTTGACCAGGATCGCGCCGATCTTCGCCGTTGCGTACTGCAGCAGCGTCCACGGCGAGCAGTTCGGCGCCCAGATTCCGACACGGTCGCCCTTCGCGACGCCGGCGTCGAGCAGGCCCAGCGCCAGCGCGTCGACCTCGGCCACGAACTCCGCCCAGGTGAAGCGCTCCCCGCGTGTGCGGTCGACGAGGGCCTCGGCGTCCGGCCGCGCGGCCGCGGTGCGGTCCAGGTTGTCGCCGATGGTGTCGCCGAGCAGCGGGATGTCCGACGTCCCGGACGTGTAGCTGGGAACGAGGGGCTGGGCGGGCGCCGTCACGACACGACCTCCGGGGAGAACAGTGTGGTCGCGGCCACGATGTCACGTCGCCCGGCGATCGTCACCAGACGAACGGACGTTCGGGTGCGATGAGTCGCGGGCTCCCGGGCCGTCCCACTCGCGACCGTCCGAGGAGGGACCCATGCGATCCGCCCAGCGCCGCTACGTCACCGAGTTCCTGCCCCACGTCGCCGGCGAGCGCCGCGACCTCGCCGACCAGCTGGCCGGCCTCGACGCCGCCGCGTGGGCGACCCCGTCGCTGTGCGGCACGTGGACCGTCCACGAGGTGCTCGCCCACCTGACGTTCTCGGTCGAGGCGAGCACCCTGCCGGTGCTGCTCGCGGTGGCCCGCGCCCGCGGCGACATCGACGCCGTGTTCGCCCGGGAGGCCCGGGAGCGCGCGGCCGCGATGTCCCCCGGCGAGTTGTGCGACCGGCTGCGCACCACCGCGGACGTCCCGCACCGGCTCGGGATCAGCGGGCCCACCGACCCGCTCGACGACGTGCTCGTGCACGGCCAGGACATCGCCCGCCCGCTCGGGCTCGAGCGCCCGATGCCGGTCGAGCGGGTGCGGATGGTGATCGACGCCGTCTGCGCCACCCCGATGTTCGGGGCGCGACGGCGGTTCGCGGGCGTCCGGCTCGTCGCCACCGACGCCGACTGGACCCGCGGCGAGGGCCCGGAGGCGCGCGGTCCGCTCGGCGAGCTCCTCCTGCTGGCCACGGGGCGCCCGGCCGGGCTGGACGCCCTGGACGGCCCGGGCGCCGCGCTCGTCGCCGGACGGATGACCGGGGCCGCCCGCGCGGGGTAGGGCCGGCGCCGGGCTGGGACGATGCGGGCATGCCCGGACCCGCATCCGTCACGGTCGACGGCACCGCGCTGGGCGCGGACGAGGTCGAGAAGGCCACCGACGCGCTCGTGGACGTCCTCGTCGCCGCCGACGAGGAGGGCTGGTACGGCGCCCTCGTCGTCAAGCGGCCCTGGTCGACGCACAACCCGCGCCTCGAGGGCGAGTTCGCCCGCGCCGGCGCGATCCGTCGCTACCTGTGCCGCGAGCTGGCGGCGCTGCTCACGGCGGGCGCCCGGATCTCGGCGCGGGCCGCGCGCCCGCAACCGCCGTTCGACGACCCGGCGTTCTTCGCCGCCCTCGACGAGGACCGCGTCGACACCCGCTCGAAGAAGCTCTTCCTCTTCTCCCCCGAGCGGATGGCGATCTCGATCGACCGGATCGCCCACTACACGGGCACGCCGGCGTCGGCCTTCCAGCGCCACGTGCTGTTCACGAACTACGCGATGCACGTCGAGGCGTTCCTCGACCGGTTCCCGGACGCCGACCGGCCCGCGCGCGACGGCGCCCAGATGCCCGCCTACCACCACCGCACCGAGGCCGGCGACGGCGTGAGCCTGGTGAACATCGGCGTCGGACCGGCCAACGCCAAGACGGCCACCGACCACGTCGCGGTGCTCCGGCCCGACACCATGATCATGATCGGGCACTGCGGCGGGCTGCGGAACCACCAGCAGAAGGGCGACTTCGTGCTGGCCACGGGCTACCAGCGCGCCGACCACGTCCTCGACGAGGTGCTGCCCCTCGACGTCCCGGTGATCCCCAACCACCGGCTGAACTCGTCGCTGCTCGACGCCCTCGAGCGGGCCGGTCGGCCCTACCGGCTCGGGATCGTGCACACCACCGACAACCGCGACTGGGAGTTCAACCAGCAGTCGACGCTGCGGGCCATGCAGCTCAGCCGCAGCGTCGCCGTCGACATGGAGTCGGCGACGATCGCGGCCAACGGGTTCCGCTACCGCATCCCGAACGCGACGCTGCTCTGCGTCTCGGACAAGCCGCTGCACGGCTCGCCCAAGCTCGCCGCCGGCGCCCTGGAGTTCTACGAGGCGTCCAAGCGCCACCACCTCGACATCGCCCTGGCGGCGCTGGACTCCGTGCGCCGCAGCCACCCCGAGGGCCTGCCCAACCAGGAGGTCCGCGCCGTCGACGAGCCGCTGTTCGGGGGCCCGCAGGACCTGTGAGGGGCCTGCGGCCCAGGTGAGTGATTTGTGTCGTCGTGGCGACCCGAAGCACTCACGAGCGCCGGCGGCGGACCGGATGCACGGCGACCTCGGTCGCCTTGACCGCGAACCACAGGTCGTCGCCCGGCTCGACGTCCAGCTCGGCGACCGCGGCCGGGGTGACGTCGGCGGCCAGGCCCTCCGCCCACGGCGGCCCGTCGGGCACCGATGCCGCGCGCAGCCGCACGATCGGGCCCTGCGGCTCGAGCGCGGCCAGCCGGACGGGCAGCACGTTGCGCGGGCTGCCTGCGGGACGGTCGCGGTGCACGGCGACGGCGTGCGGGGCGAACACCGCGACCGCGGGCTCGCCGGGCGCGACCTCCTCGGTCGGCACACCGTGGACCGTGCCGCCCTCGGGGGTGCGGAGGCCGTCGGCGGCCGCGACGCCGGGGACGAGGTCGAGGCCGGCGATGCGCGCGGCGAACGCCGAGCGGGGGCGGGCGAGCACCTCGGCGGTCGGCCCCTGCTCGACGACGTGGCCGTCGGCCACCACCACCAGCCGGTCGGCGAGCACGACGGCGTCGACGACGTCGTGGGTGACGAGCAATGTGGTCTGGCCGGTGTCCCGCACGAGGCGCCGCAACACCGAGCGCACGGCGGGCGCGGCGTCGACGTCGAGGGCGGCGAAGGGCTCGTCGAGCAACAGGAGGTCGGGCTCGGTCGCCAGGGCCCGGGCGATCGCCACGCGCTGGGCCTGCCCGCCCGAGAGCTCGGCCGGGCGCCGGCCCTCGAGCTCGCCGATCCCGACGTCGGCGAGGCGCCGGCGCGCCGCCGCGGCCGCCTCGCGGCGGGGACGGCCGGCGCACCGGGGGCCGAACGCGGCGTTGTCGCGGGCGGTGAGGTGCGGGAAGAGCAGCGCCTGCTGGCTGAGCAGCCCGATGCGGCGCCGGTGCACGGGCACGGCGGTGCCGTCGGCGGTGTCGGTGAGGGTGCGCCCGCCGACGGTGATCCGCGCGTCCTCGGGGCGGTGGAGCCCGGCCAGCGTGCCGAGCAGCGTCGACTTGCCCGACCCGTTCGGCCCGAGCACCGCGACGACCTCACCGGGCGCGACCTCCAGCTCGACGTCGAGCGTGAAGCCGCCCCGCCGCGTCGTCACCCGGGCCGCCAGCCCGCCCCGTTCCGAACGAGGGTGCCCCTCGCTCGGGACCCGCGTGGCGCCCGGGCGGCGCCGGAACCAGCTCACCGCACTCCCGACGCGTCGCGGGTGCGCGTGGCGACGATGACGAGCACCGCGACCACGACGAGCACGAGCGACATGGCCACGGCGCCGTCGAGGTCGTTCTGCGACTGGATGTAGATCAGCAGCGGCAGCGTCTGCGTGGTGCCCTGGAGGTTGCCGGCGAAGGCGATCGTCGCCCCGAACTCCCCGAGCGCGCGGGCGAAGGCCAGCACCGCCCCGGAGACCAGGCCCGGCAGCACGACGGGGATCGTCACCCGCCGCAGCGCGGTCAGCGGGGACGCCCCCAACGTCGCGGCGACGACCTCGTAGCGCTCGCCCGCCGTGCGCAGCGCGCCCTCGAGGCTGACGACGAGGAACGGCATCGCGACGAACGTCTGCGCGATGACCACCGCCTCGGTCGAGAACGGCACGGTGATCCCGAACCAGGCGTCGAGCAGCTGCCCGAGCGGGCCGGTGCGCCCCAGCAGGAAGAGCAGCGTCAGACCCCCGACGACCGGCGGCAGGACGAGCGGCAGCAGCACCACCGAGCGCAGGAACGGCAGCCCCGGCAGGTGCGACCGCGCGAGCACCAGCGCGAGCGGCGTGCCCAGCAGCAGGCAGAGGACCGTGGCCGCGAGCCCGGTCTTCAGCGAGAGCCACAGCGCGTCGAGCGCGGCGTCGGTGGTGACGAGCGCCGCGAAGTCCGACCAGTCGGTGCGGACCACCAGCCCGGCGACGGGCACCGCGACGAGCCCGAGGCCGATCAGTGCGGGGACCCACACCGGCCAGGGGAGTGCGAGCGTGACCGCACTCCCCCGGGCGCGGCGCGGGACGGCACGGGTCACTTCAGCTGGAACCCGGCCTGCGTCAGCGCCGCGTCACCCTGCGGCCCGGTGACGAACGCGATCCACTGCTGCGCGAGGTCGGCGTTCGGGCTGCCGGCGACGGCACCGATGAGGTAGTTCTGCGCCGCGCCCTGGGCCGTGGCCTGCGGGAAGTCGATGCCCTGCACCTGGCCGTTCGTCGACTTCACGTCCGTGACGTAGACCAGCCCGGCGTCGACGTTGCGCGTGATCACCCGCTGGAGCACCGAGCGGACGTCCTGCTCCTCGCTGACCGGGTCGAGCGTCACGCCGGCGGCGCGCTCGGCGGCCTCGGTCGCCGCGCCACAGGGCACGGCGGGGGCGCAGATCGACTCGGTGACCTGCGGCCCGACCAGCGACTGCAGATTCGCGATCTGCTTGGGGTTGCCGGGCTGCACCGCGATCTGGAGCTGGTTGGCCGCGTAGGTCACCGGCTGGCCCTGGATGCGGTTCGCCTGCTGCGCCGTCTGCATCGTGCGCGTGCTCGCGGTGGCGAGGACGTCGGCCGGCACGCCCTGCACGACCTGTTGGGCCAGCGTGTCCGAGCCGCCGAAGTTGAACCGCACCGTCGTGCCCGGGTTGGCCTGCTCGAACTGCGTCCCCAGCTGGTTGTAGACGTCGGTCAGCGACGCGGCCGCGGAGACCGTGAGCGTGCGGGCCGGCGGGGCCGCCTGCTGCTGCTCGCCACCGCCTCCCCCACAGGCCGCGACACCGAGGGCGACGGCCGCGGCCATCGCGGTGAGGACGAGTCTGCGGGCGCTGCTCACGCCATGCCTCCGGGGGTCTCGACGATGATGTGCGACGCCTTGACGACCGAGACCGCGAGGGACCCGACCTCGAGCCCCAGCTCCTCGACGGCCTCGGTGCTCATCAGCGACACCACGCGGTGCGGCCCGCACTGCATCTCCACCTGCGACATCACCTTGTCGCTCTGGATCGCGGTGACCAGGCCGACGAAGCGGTTGCGGGCGGACCGGCCCACCCCCGACGGGTCGGGGGTGGCGTGCGCCTGGGCGCGGGCGAACGCGGCGAGGTCCGACCCGGCGATCACCTTGCGGCCGCTCGCGTCGACGGACACGGGCAGCGACCCGCTGTCGGTCCATCGCCGCACGGTGTCGTCGCTGACGCCGAGCAGCCGGGCGGCCTCGGCGATCCGGAAATGCGTCACGATCGGGCAGTGTAGGGCCGTCGGTGCGCCTGTACAGCCTCGACCGCGCCGCACCTCCGGAGATCGCGGTCGCCGACGAGCGCTCGCCCCGACGTCGGCGCGGTGGGAAGGTGCGGAGGTGGACTTCGCCCCCAGTGCCGCGGCCCAGGACTACACCGACCGCATGCGGGCCTTCCTCGACGAGGTCGTGCTGCCCGCCGAGAAGGTCTACGACGCCTGGCGCGAGGAGCGCCGCGGGACCGACGCGGAGCACGAGCTCCCGCCGGTGATGGAGGAGCTCAAGTCCGAGGCCCGCAACCGCGGGCTGTGGAACCTCTTCCTGCCCGACGTCTCGGGGCTGTCGAACCTCGAGTACGCGCCGGTCGCCGAGGTGTCGGGCTGGTCGCCCGTGATCGCCCCCGAGGCCATCAACTGCCAGGCCCCCGACACCGGCAACATGGAGACCCTGCACCTGTTCGGCACCACCGAGCAGAAGCAGCAGTGGCTCGAGCCCCTGCTCGCCGGGGAGATCCGCTCGGCGTTCGCGATGACCGAGCCGGCCGTCGCGTCGTCCGACGCCACCAACATCACCACCTCGATCCGCCGCGACGGCGACGACTACGTCATCACCGGCAAGAAGTGGTGGATCTCCGGCGCGGCCGACCCGCGCTGCCAGATCTTCATCGTCATGGGCAAGACCGACCCCGACGCGGCCACGCACCGCCAGCAGTCGATGGTGCTCGTGCCCCGCGACACCCCGGGACTGACGATCACCCGCCCGCTGCCCGTCTTCGGCTACCAGGACCAGCACGGGCACTGCGAGATCGAGCTCAACGAGGCCCGCGTGCCGGCGTCCAACCTCCTCGGCGAGGAGGGCGGCGGCTTCGCCATCGCGCAGGCCCGCCTCGGCCCGGGCCGCATCCACCACTGCATGCGCCTCATCGGCATGGCCGAGCGGGCCGTCGACGCGATGGTGCGCCGGGCCAACGAGCGCGTCGCGTTCGGCAAGACCCTGGGCGAGCAGGGCGTCGTGCGCGAGCAGATCGCCGAGAGCCGCATCGAGATCGAGCAGGCCCGCCTGCTCGTGCTCAAGACGGCGTGGCTGATCGACGAGGTCGGCTCGCGGGGCGCCGCCACCGAGATCGCCGCCATCAAGGTCATCTGCCCGCGGATGGCGTGCAACGTCATCGACCGCGCGATCCAGATCCACGGCGGCGGCGGGGTGTCCGACGACTTCCCGCTGGCCTACGCCTACGCCTGGGCCCGCGCCCTGCGCCTCGCCGACGGCCCCGACGAGGTCCACCTGCGCTCCGTGGCCCGCCAGGAGCTCAAGGCGCACGGTTAGCCCCACGTGCGTGATCTTCTGCGCTATAGCTCAGAAGATCACGCACGCAGGGGTCAGGCGGGGGTGCGGCGGACCGGGGCCGGGACGAACAGCCCCAGGCGCCAGGCGTGGCTCACGGCCTGGGCGCGGTCGCTCGCGCCGAGCTTGCGGAACAGGTGCCCGGTGTGGGACTTCACCGTGTGGTCGGACAGGTAGAGCCGCTTGCCGATGTCGGCGTTGGTCAGCCCCCGGCTGACGCCGATGAGCACCTGCACCTCGCGCACGGACAGCTCGAGGCGACGCTGGGCCTCCAGGTCGACGACGACGTCGCGCAGGCCCTCGGCGGGCGCGATGTCGACGGCGCCCGCCTCCGGCCCCGCCGGGCGCGGCAGCAGATCCTCACCGGTCGCGGTGGAGGCCAGGCTGCGCACGAGCGTGCGGATCATCGCCCGCGGCGCGTCCCAGCGCAGGAAGCCGGACGCGCCCTCGGCGAGCGCCTGCTGGGCGGGCGCGTGGGCCTCCGCCGAGCCGGCGACGAGCACCGCGGTGCCGGGCGCGTCGCTGAGGACCCGACGGACGACGGCGAGGCCGGTCGGCTCGGTCTCGGCGAGCCCGAGGACGGCCATCGCGCGCGGGGTAGCGCCGAGGCGCTCGAGGAGGTCGTCGGCGTCGTCGGCCACCGTCACCGCGTCCGGCCCGACGACCGAGCGCACCAGCAGCCGCAACCGCCGGCACGCCTGCGGCCGCTCGTCGTGGACGACGCACGTCGCCCCCACACCCCCACGCTCGGTCACCCGGGTAGACGTACCTCATCAGAGTGAACCAACGGCAGCCGACGCACCGACACGGCGATCAAGAAATCACAGTGGTGTAAGTCCCCCGGCCGTCTATCACCCACATGCGTCTCCGGCGTTTCGCTTGTCGACACAGAGTCCGCGACCTTGCATGGGCGCACACGCCTCCGACCAGCCGGGGGCACGGGGCGCGAGGAGCGGTCGATGCCGGGTGGCCGGGCACGGGTCGGGCGGCGGGCGTCGGTCCTGGGGGCGGCGGCCCTCGGCGCCCTCCTGGCGGCGGCGTTCCTCGCCCCGTCGGCGGCCGCGGTGCCGACCAGCGAGACCTGGGCCGCCGAGCTCGCCGTCGACGGCGGCGACGACACCAACGTCACGGCGACCGACGGCGCGGTGCGGATCGCCGACCTCGACCCCCGGGCGACCAGCACCGGGCCGGCCCCGGCCGAGGGCGAGCTCCTCCTCCCGCCGCGGCGCCCGTCGGCGGTGACCGACCGCGTCGCCGCCGACGTGACCGCCGACGTCCCCGACGGCGCGCAGGTGCTCGTCGCGGTCCGCGGGCTGCGGGACGACAACACCTGGGGCCAGTGGAGCGACGCCCGCCCCGGCGACCCGGCCCGGCTGGCGGAGCCGACCACCGAGCTCCAGGTCCGCGTCACCCTCGTCGCCGCACCGGACGGCTCCGGGCCGGCCCTGCGCCGCCTCTGGCTGACCGCCGACCGCGGCCCCGCCACCTTCGGCGCTCCCGACACGCAGGCGCTGACCTCCCGGGTCTTCGCCACCCGCATCGGCCTCGTCGGCAACCGCACCGCCAACGGGCACCGGGTGGCCCCCGACGACCGCTTCGTCGCCCTGCCCTCGCGCCGCGCCCTGAGCCCCCGGGACGCCGGCGACTACACCGTGCGCGTCTGCGCGACCGAGACCCGGTGCACGTGGGCGCCGGTCTGGGACCTCGGCCCGTGGAACACCGTCGACGACTACTGGAGCCCGGTCGGGCAGCGTCAGCAGTTCGGCGACCTGCCCCGTGGGCGGGCCGAGGCGGAAGCGGCCTACACCGACGGCTACAACGGCGGCCGCGACGCCTCGGGCCGGCGCGTGGGCAACCCGGCCGGCATCGACCTCGCCGACGGCACCTTCCGCCAGGACCTCGGGCTCACCGACAACGCGTGGGTCACCGTCACCTACCTCTGGACCGGCACCGGGCCCACCGGCGCCGCCCGCGACCCCGGCGCCCGGCTCGACGTCCGCTCCGCACCGCTGGCCGACGCCCCGGTCGTCGGCGTCGTCGCGCCCCGCGCGCGGCTGGCCTACGAGTGCGCGACCAGCACCGGCGCCGGCCGCACCGGCGTCGGCGAGCGCTGGATCCGCGTCGGCACCGCCCAGTTCGTCCCGGCCGACCAGGTGGAGGCGCGCGATGTCCCGTCCTGCTGATGCCGCCCTCGCCGTCGCCGCCGGCGCGGTCGGCCTCGCCACGGTCCTGGCCGTGCTGGCCGCCCCGGCGTCCGCGACGACGCCGTCCCCCGCGCCGCCCGAGAGCTGGGCCGCCGAGCTCGCCCTCGACGGCGGCGACGACCCCGGCGTCACGGTCGTCGACGGCACGGTGCAGCTCGCCGGCGACGACGAGGGCCGGCTGGTGCTCGCCCCGCGACGCACCCGCGGGGTGATCGACCGCGTCGCCGGTGACGCCGCCGCCGACGTGCCGTCCGGTGCGTCGGTCGTCGTCGAGGCCCGCGGGCTGGGACGCGACGGAGGCTGGGGCCCGTGGGTCACGGTGCCCCGGGACGGCACCGTCACCCTCGGCGCGCCGACCACCGAGCTGTCGGTCCGGGTCCTGCTGCGGCGCTCCACGGGCGGCGCGAGCCCGGTGCTGCGCGGGCTCTGGCTGACGACCTCCGCGACCCCGGCCTCCCCCGCGCCGACCACCACGACCACCACCGCCCGGCCCACGACCACCACCACGGAGCCGACCAGCACGACGACGTCCACGACGACGACGGCGCCGACCACCACGACCACCACCACGGTCGAGCCGACCACGACAACGACGACGACCACGCCGCGGCCGACCACCACCACGACCACCGCGCGGCCGACGACGACCACGACGGAGCCCGCCACCACCACGACCACGGCCGAGCCCACCAGCACCACCACCCGGCCGACGACCACGACCACGACCCGGCCGACCACGACCCGGCCGAGCACCACGACGACCACCACGACCGCCGAGCCGACGTGCACGACGACGACGCCGCCGGGTCGCCGCCGTTCGCCGCCGCCGGACGACCCGACCTGCACCGCGACCCCGCCGGTCGTCATCCCGCCGCCGGGGCTGGTGCCCGGGGTGCCGCTGCCCGGGGTCACGCTGCCGACCCTGCCGACGGCGCCCGCGGCCGCCCCGGCGCGGGACTCGTGGTGGGGCGCCGAGCTCGCCGACTGGCTCCACCGGGCCTTCTGAGGGCCTTCTGCCTGATCAGCCGGGGACGGCCACGGTCTGGGCGGTGAGGGTGCCGTCGGTGTCGGGCACGCCGAGCACGCTCACGCGCGAGCCGCGCGGCAGGGCGTCCAGTGGCGCGGGGGCCACGGTCGCGACCAGCAGGCGCGTGGCCGGGGAGGTCCGCACCGGCACGAGACGCCCGTCGGGGGTGCGCACCGCGATGAGCCCGTCGCCGGAGCTCTCCAGGAAGCCCACCAGCGGCTGCCCCTCTCCCGCGGGCGGCGCGCAGGTGGCGCAGCCGACGGCGAGGTAGCGGTCGGCGACCACCCCGCCGACGACGCCGAGCACGAACACGGTGACCATCGCCAGCCCCGTCACCCAGCGCCGGGGACGGGGCCGCGGCGGCGGCTCGTCCCGTGGCTCGTCCCGCGGCGGGGGCGGCGCGTCCCACTCCCCGCTGTCGTAGGGGTCCGGCCCGCTCACGAGAGCACCGACGCCCCGGGGTCACGGGGCACGACGACGCGGTCGCCGGCGCGCAGCCCGTCGCGGATCTCCACCGACACGGCGTCCGCGAGCCCGGTGGTGACGGCGACGACGCGGTCGGGGCTGCGCCCGTCGGCGGGCCGGACGACGACGGTGCCGCGGTCGGGGCCGGTGGGCCGCACCGCGGCCGGGGGCACCACGAGCACGCTGATCGCGCGGGCGACGAGGATCCGCACGTCGGCGACCTGGCCGAGGCGCAGGTCGGGCGACGGGTCGGGGGCCGCGACCGTCACGCCGTAGGCCCCGTCCGGGCCGGGCGCGGGCTCGACGCCGACGACCTCGCCGAGCACGGGGGCGGCCACCCCGTCGACCGTGGCGGAGGCGGGCTGGCCCGACCCGATGCGCGGGACGTCGCGCGGCGCGACGGTCGCGCGCACCACGGGCCGGCTGAGGTCGGCGAGGCGGACGAACGGGCGCCGGGCGACGGCGTCGTCGGGGGTCGGGGAGCCGGCGAGCACGCGGTCGCCGACCTGGCCGGACACCGCGAGGACCGTCCCGTCGCGCGGCGCGCGGAGCACCGTGCCCTCGAGCACCTGGGTGGCCTCGGCCAGTGCCGCGCGGTCCGCGGTCGCCGCGGCGTCGGCGCGGGCGATGCCCGGCAGGTCCGGCGGGACGCGGGCCTGCGCGGCCTCGCGGTCGCGCACGTCGGCGGCGACCGCGGTCGTCGCGGCGGCCACCCGGGCCCGCGTCGGCCCGTCCTCGAGGGTGGCGAGCACGTCTCCCGCCCGCACGAGCGAGCCCGGCGCCACGGTGATCCCCACGACCACCCCGTCCACCGCGAACGACACGTCCGACTCCGACGCGCTGCGCACCGCGCCCGGCGCCCGGACGTCCACGACGACGTCGCCGCGGACCACCGGCACGACCGTCGACCGGGGCGCCAGCAACTGGGGCTCGCGGAGCAGGACCACCGCGGCGCCGGCGCCGGCGAGGAGCACGATCGTCAGGAGGGTCGGCAGCACGCGGCGCCGACTCCCCGACATGGTCGCCGACGGTAGTGCCGCCCGTGCCCCCGGCCGGGGACCCCGGGGCCCGGCGTGTCACCCGTCCGAGGGAGCGCGCCGCGCTCGGCGCGTGGGCTCCTCACCCCTCCGAACGGACTGTTTTCGGGCACCTCGGCCGCAGGTGCTCCTCGCGCTCGCCTGAGCGCGCCGCATCTGCGGATCACGGCCGCGACCTGCGATGACGTCGCTCACCCCGGGCGCGCGGCGCGGTTAGGGTGGTCGTGATGAGCGTTCTCGACCTCGGCGTGCCGGCCGTCCCCGGGGCCGCCGACACCACCACGGACACCAGCGGGCGCCCGCAGGACTCCCGGCTCGTCGACCCGTTCGGCCGGGTCGCCACCGACCTGCGCGTGTCGCTCACCGACCGCTGCAACCTGCGCTGCACCTACTGCATGCCCGCCGAGGGCCTGGAGTGGATGCCGACCGAGCAGGCGCTGACCGACGACGAGGTCGTGCGTCTGGTGCGCGTCGCGGTGGAGCGCCTCGGCGTGCAGGAGATCCGCTTCACCGGCGGCGAGCCGCTGCTGCGCAAGGGCCTCGAGGACATCGTCGCGGCCACCGCGGCGCTGACCCCGCGGCCCGAGATGTCGGTGACCACGAACGCGCTCGGGCTCACGAGGCGGGCGAAAGGGCTGGCGGCCGCCGGGCTCGACCGCGTCAACGCCTCGCTGGACACCCTGCGCCCCGAGCGCTTCACCGAGATCACCCGCCGCGACCGGCTCGGCGACGTGCTCGACGGGCTGCGCGCCGCCCGCGAGCACGGCCTCGACCCGATCAAGGTCAACACCGTCCTCATGCCGGGCCTCAACGACGACGAGGCGCCGGACCTGCTGGCCTGGGCGCTGGCCGAGGGCTACGAGCTGCGCATCATCGAGCAGATGCCGCTCGACGCCGGGCACTCCTGGCAGCGCGACCGCATGATCACCGCCGAGCAGATCCTGGCGTCGCTGGGCACCCGCTTCAGCCTGACGCCCGACCCGGCCGAGCGCGGCGGCGCCCCGGCCGAGCGCTTCCTGGTCGAGGGCCACACGGGTCACGACGGCGGGCTGGCGAAGGTCGGGGTCATCGCGTCGGTGACCCGCCCGTTCTGCGGCAACTGCGACCGCACGCGGCTCACGGCCGACGGGCAGGTGCGCACCTGCCTGTTCGCCCGCTCCGAGAACGACCTGCGCAGCCTGCTGCGCGGCGGCGGCACCGACGAACAGATCGCCGACGCGTGGCGCGTGGCCATGTGGGGCAAGAAGCCCGGTCACGGCATCGACGACCCGGGCTTCCTGCAGCCCGACCGGCCCATGAGCGCGATCGGAGGATGATGAGCACCACCGCCGACACCCGCGTCGCGACCACCACCCTGACCGTCCGGTACTTCGCCGGCGCGAAGGCCGCCGCGGGCACCCGCGGCGAGGACGTCACCGTCCCCCGCGGCGCCACCGTCGACGACCTCGTCACGGCCCTCGCGGCCGACCACGGCGAGGCCCTGGCCCGCGTCCTTGCGGCCGCGAGCTTCCTGCTCGACGAGGTCGCGGTGCACGAGCGCTCGACGGTCCTCCCCGACGGCGCGGTGTTCGACGTCCTCCCGCCCTTCGCCGGCGGCTGATTCTGGCGAAAGCCGCTCGGCGAGATGTCACGGCGTCGTACCGTGGGTGGGTGACGGTGGACAGCGATCCGGCGCCGCTGGGCCAGGACCTCGCCCACTGGCTCGAGGGCCAGCGCTTCGGCGAGCTCCACGTGTTGCGTGCCACCAGCACGGTGATCACCGACGTCGATGGCTACACCGCGATCGATCTCGCGGCCGTGGTCGAAGATCCCACGGGTGATACCTGGCGACCCGAGGACGTGGTCGCTCTGCGACGAGCTCTCCGCACCGAGGCCCAGCGACGGCTCCGCGCCCTCATCGTCTACGTCCAGCTGCGGCCCGAGACCGAGGACGCGGCGGGAGACGACGCCGGCGCGATGCCGTGATCAGGGAGATCGACCCACAACGACTCCTGCGTCATGCGGACGAGCTCGCCCGCGGCGGCGGTCGCGGGCAGCCGAGGAACATCGACCTCCGACGCGCCACCTCTGCGGCGTACTACGCGGTCTTCCACCGCGTGGCGCTCTACACGCTCGAACGTCTCGTCCCCACCGCCCCGAGGTCGCACCAGCTCGGGCTCGCGCGGTCACTGCAACACGGCTCGGTCGCCCAGGTCTGTCGCGCCGTCCTCCATGCACCGGCACCGAAGACGTCCGCACACCACCGACCCGTGACCGATGATCTCGCGGCAGACGTGCGGATCACCGACTTCGCCCAGGTGTTCCTCGACCTCCAGCAGCGGCGGCACGAGGCCGACTACGACCACCTGGCGGACTTCAACCGGCCCGGAGCACTGTCGTCGGTGCAGGGCGCACGTCAGGCCGTCGAGTGGCTCGGTCAGATCAGCAACAGCAACCGTGGCCGGACCTTGTTCCTCCTGATCGCCATGCAGAGCGGGCTCGGTCGGTGACTCCCGCCACGCCTGTCGCCTGTCCGGTGTTCTGTCCGACATGAGCGTCGTCCACGACACCACGATCGGTCCTCTGCACCTCGACGCGTCGGCGCGGGGGCTCACGCTGCTCGGCTTCTCCCCGGTCGAGGGGCCCGACGCCGGCGCCGACGCGACGCGGGTCCTCGACCTCGCCCGGCGCGAGATCGACGCGTACCTCGACGGCACGCTGCGCGAGTTCACCGTCCCGGTCGACCTGTCCGGCCACCCCGCGTGGGACCGCCGGGTGCTCGAGCAGCTGCGCTCGGTCGGCTACGGCGAGACCACCAGCTACGGCGAGCTCGCCGCCGCGACCGGGCTCGCGCCCGGCGAGGCCCGCCGCGTGGGCGGGGCGATGTCCCGCAACCCCGTCGCGATCGTCGTGCCGTGCCACCGCGTGGTCGGCGCCGACGGCAGCCTCACCGGTTACGCGGGCGGGCTGGAACGCAAGCGCACGCTGCTCGATCTCGAGGCCCGCGACCGGACGCTGTTCTAACTCCGGCGGCGCAGGCTCGCCAGCTCCTCGAGCACCGCGGCGACGTCGTCGACGTCCTCGACCTCGTAGGGCGCCGGGGCGTCGACGCCGACCACGACGTCGTCGCGCCCGGCGCCCGTCGGTTCGAACCCGACCGTCACCATCGCCGTCGCGCCGAGCTCGGCGCGCAGCGGGCCCACCCCGTCGGGTGCGACGACGCGGGCGCCGCCCTTCGCGCCCGACAGGAACATCAGCTCGGCGACCTCGTCGGCCGGCCGGTCGGACACCACCGCGACCGTCGTGCCCGCCAGGGCCATGAGCACGTTGAGCGCCTCCGACGAGACCTGCTCGGCGCGGGCCTGCGCCGGGTCGCCCTCCTCGGCGGCGAGGGCCCCGTCGAACGCGCAGGCCACGAGCAGCGTCGGGGTCTCGGCGACGCGGTCGAGCGCCCGCCACAGCGGATCGTCGCTGTCCACACGATCAGCCTGGCATGGTGTTCACGGCGTGGTCCAGCGCCGCCCACAGGTACTGTACGGCGTAGGCGCGGACGGGTCGCCACGCCTCGGCGCGGGCGACGAGGTCGCGGTCGCGGGCGGGCAGACCGAGGCGCTCGGCGGCCACGCGGATGCCCAGGTCGGTCGGCAGGAACGCGTCCGGGTCGCCCAGCGCGCGCATCGCGACCGAGTCGACCGTCCACGGCCCGATCCCCGGCAGCGCGGCGAGCGCCGCGCGAGCGGCGGGCACGTCCGCCCGGTCGAGCACGACCTCGCCGTCCGCCAGGGCCGCGACCAGCGTCAGCAGCGTGCGCTTGCGCGTGCGGGGCATGCCGAGCTCGTCGGGGTCGACGGCCGTGAGCGCCGCCGCCGTCGGGAAGAGGTGGGTCAGGGTGCTGCCGGCCCCGGCGAGACCGTCGGGCAGCGGGGTGCCGTGGCCGCGGACGAGGCGCGCGGCGTGGGTGCGGGCGGCGGCGGTGGACACCTGCTGGCCGAGCACCGCGCGCACCGCGAACTCCTCGGGGTCGGGCGATCCGGGGACGCGCCGCCCGGGCGCCTCGTCGACCAGCGTCCGCAGGGCCGGGTCGGCGCGCAGGGTGGCGTCCACGGTGGCGGGGTCGGCGTCGAGGTCCAGGACGCGCCGGGCGAGCTCCGCGGCCGCGTCGGCGTCGGCGGGGTCACCGACGCGCAGCTCCGCGGTGATCCGTGTCCCCGGGCGCAGCGCGACCACCCCGGGCCCACCCGGCAGCGCGACGCTGCGCCGGTAGGCGCCGTCGTGCCACTCCTCCACCCCGGGCACGGCCGTCGCCACGAGGTGGCCGAAGAGGTTGTCCGGACAGAGCGGCGGGGTGTGGGCCAGGACCCGCTCCTCGACGTGCACGGGACGCCATCCTGTCCGATCGCTCCAAGCCGCACCGGGCGGCGGGTCCCTAGCGTGACTCGCATGCCTCCTCGTCTCGCCCTCTACGAGCTCGTGGTCGCCGACATGGCCGCCACGCTCGCCTTCTACCGCCGTCTGGGGCTGGACATCCCCGCCGGGGCCGACGCCGAGCCCCACGTCGACGTCGACCTCGGCGGCGGCCACCGCCTTGCGTTCGACACCGAGGACACCATCCGGTCCTTCGACCCGTCCTGGACCCCGCCGACCGGCGGGCACCGCAGCGCGCTGGCGTTCGCGTGCGACTCCCCCGCGGAGGTCGACGCGACCTACGCGTCGCTCGTCGACGCCGGGTACCACGGCGAGCTCGAACCCTGGGACGCGTTCTGGGGCCAGCGGTACGCGACCGTGCAGGACCCCGACGGCGGGTCGGTCGACCTCTTCGCGGCCCTGGCCTAGCCCAGGAGCGCCGTCGGGGTCGTGCCCGCGAGCGCGCGGACCTCGCGGGCCAGGTGCGGCTGGTCGGCGAACCCCTCGGCGGCCGCCACGTCGGCCCACGGGGCGCCGGCGCGCGCCCGCGCGAGGGCCCTCTGCAGGCGCAGGACGCGTCCGAGGTGCTGGGGTCCGTAGCCGAACACCGGCAGCGCACGCCGGTGCAGGGTGCGGGGGGTCGTGCCGAGCGCGTCGGCCAGCGCGCCGACGTCGGAGCCGCGGGCCAGCGCGGCGAACACTCGGGCGCCGAAGCGGTCGGCCTCGCCGGGCGGCTCCGCGACGGCCAGGTCCGCGAGCGCGGCCACCGGGTCGTCGGCGACCCGGGCCGCGAGCCCGCGCACGGCGGCGTCGGTCCACACCGCGTCGAGCGGGACGGTGGTGTCGCGCAGCTCGTCGGCACGCACCCCGAGGCGCCGCGGCCCGCGGCCGTGGGTGAACCGCAGGCCGACGTGGTGCCGCCCGCCGCCGTCGTGGTGCCGCGCCGCCGCGTCGGGGCCCGCGACGACCAGGCCGCGCCCGTTCCAGATCACGTCGAGGCAGCCGTCGGGCAGGATCGTGCCCGGCGCCCCGCCGCTCTCCCAGAGGATCACCCCCGGCGCGACCCGCTCCTCGCGGTAGCCCTCCACGCGCCCATCGTGCCCTCAGACGTCCCGTCCGACGAGGTCGCGATAGGCACGCCAGTGCCCGGCCGGGGTCTCCACGGACCGGGCGGCCAGCACGGCGTGGGCGACGGCGCGGGTGACGCAGTCGGCGCCGGCGGTGAGGATCTCCTGCAGCCCGGCGAGGTCGGGGGCCGGGCGGGCGGTGGTGGCGAGGCCGAAGAAGGTGTCGCCGTCGGTCATCCCGTGGGCGGGACGGACGGCCCGCGCGAGCCCGCTCTGGCCGACGGCCGCGAGCTTGGCGCACTGCGCGACGGTGAGCCCGGCGTCGGTGGCGACCACTCCGATGGTGGTGTTCAGCGTCGGCGGCGCCGCGGCCGCCCGCAGGGCCGCCAGCAGCGCGGTGCGGTCCGCGGGCAGCGCCGGCGGCCGGACGTCGCCGGGGCCGAGGTGGCGGGCGGCCCACAGCTCACCGGTGGCCGGGTCGACCGCCGAGCCCGCCGCGTTGGCGACGACAAGCGCGGCGACCACCGTGCCGTCGGCGAGCACCTCCGACGCCGACCCGACGCCGCCCTTGATCCCGCCGACGAGCGTGCCGCACCCGGCGCCGACGACGCCCTGCGCGGGCGGGTCGGCGGTGCAGGCGGCGAGCGCGGCCGCGCCCAGCTCCGCGGTCGGGCGGGCGTCGAACCGCCCGCCCCGGCCGAGGTCGAACACCACGGCGGCCGGGACCACGGGCACGACCTCGTGCGGCTCGCGACCCACCGGGAACCCGCGCCCGGCGGCGCCGAGCGCGTCGGCCACCCCCGACGCCGCGGCCAGCCCGTAGGCGCTCCCGCCGGTGAGGACGACGGCGTGCACGCGCTCGACCAGCGTGCGCGGGTCGAGCGCGTCGGTCTCCCGGGTGCCCGGTCCGCCGCCGCGCACGTCGACCCCGGCCACCGCGCCCTCGGGGCCCGGGAGCACCACGGTGGTGCCCGACAGCGCGCCCTCCCCGGTCAGCTCCGCGTGCCCGACCTGGAGGCCCGCGACGTCGACGATCGTGTTGGTGGCGCCGGGGTGCACGGGCGCCAGACTGTCACGCGTCGACGATCACGCGCAGGGCCCGGGCGGCCGCGCCCGGGTCGGGGGGGCCGCGGTCGCGGAGCTGACGGCGAGCCCGTCGACGCCGGCGGCCAGCACGGCGGCGGCGTTCCCGGTGTCGATGCCCCCGATCGCGACCGACGGCACGTCGACGGCCGTCGCGAGGCGGCGCAGCCCGTCCACTCCCGTCGCGGGGGCCGCGTCGGGCTTGGTGGCGGTGGCGAAGACCGGCCCGATGCCCAGCAGGTCGACGGCGTCGAGGGCGGTGTCCAGGTCGTCGGGGCCGGTCACCGACCAGCCGATCGACGGCTCCGGACCCGCCACGCGACGGGCGGCCTCGGGCGGGAGGTCGTGACGGCCGAGGTGCACGCCGTCCGCGCCGGCGGCGAGGGCCACGTCGAGCCGGTCGTCGACGACGACCGCGACCCCGGATCCGCGCAGCGCCAGCAGCACGCCGACGGTGGCCTCGTAGAGCGCGAGGCCCGTCGCGCGCGGGGCCCGGACCTGCACGGCCGTTACCCCGCCGTCGACGGCGTCACGCACGACGGCCAGCGGGTCGGGTGGGCCGTGCACGGGGTCGACGACGAGGTAGAGCCGCGGGTCGAGGGGCGTCACCCGCCGTCCACCAGGGCATCGGCATTCCGGCCGTCGGTGGCGGCGAGCGCGTCCAGCCACGCCGGCACGAAGGTCCCCGGCCCGGCCGCCGACGCCCCGGCGGCGGCCCCCGTGGCCCCGACGACGGCGTGGGCGGCGACGGCCGCGGTCAGGGAGTCGTCCCCGGTGCCGCGGGCGGCCGCGAGGAAGGCTCCGGTGACCGCGCCGAGCGCGCAACCCGTCGCTGTCATGCGGCCCATCACGGCGTGGCCGCCGCGGACGTGGCGCACGGTGGCGCCGTCGGTGAGGCGGTCGACCACGCCGCTGACGGCGACGACGGTGCCGTAACGGCGGGCGAGCTCGTCGGCCGCGGCGGCGGCGTCGTCGACCGAGTCGGTCGCGTCGACCCCGCGGCCGCCGCCGTCGTGCCCGGCGAGGGCGAGGATCTCCGAGGCGTTGCCGCGCACGACGGCGGGCCCGAGGCGCAGCAGCTCGCCCGCGACGCGGGTGCGCAGCGCCAGGGGCCCGACCCCGACCGGGTCGAGCAGCCAGGGCGTGCCGACGTCGAGGGCGGCGTTCGCCGCCGCGCGCATCCCATCGGCGCGCTCCGGGGTCATCGTGCCGGTGTTGACCACCAGCGCCCCGGCCACGGCGGCGAGCTCGGCCGCCTCCTCCCGGTCCTCCACCATCGCCGGCGAGGCCCCCACCGCGAGCAGCACGTTGGCGGACAGGGTGGTGGCGACGAGGTTGGTCACGCAGTGCACGAGCGGGGTCCGCTCCCGCACCACGCCCAGCAGTGCAGCGGTCATCCCCCGGGCGTTGCCGCTCGCTCGGGACGGGGTCGGACTACGACGAGCGCCCGCGCACCACGAGGAT
>NZ_BAABHO010000069.1:14146-28164 GCF_039542135.1 Actinomycetospora chlora | reverse complement strand
GCGCAGCTCGCGGCCGTGCTCGACGGCGCCGGCCACGCGTCGCCGACCCCGCCGCCGACCCTCCCCGCCGGCGCGGCGGGACTCGACCCGGCCGCGGTCGCCCGCTGGTGGGCCGCGCTCGACCCGGCCACCCGAGCGCTGCTCGAGCGCGACCGCCCGGCGCTGGTCGGCGGCCTCGACGGCCTCCCGGCGGCGGCGCGCGACCGCGCCAACCGCGCCGTCCTCGCCGCGGCCGGCCAGCAGGCTTCGGCGCAGGAGGCGGCGCTCCGCACCCGGCTGGCGCGGACGTGGAACCCCGTCGAGCTGGCGTCGATCGGCGTCGAACTGCACGAGGTCCGCGCGCGCCTGGCCCGGCTCGCGGCGGTCGCGGCGGCCGTCGACCGGCCCGGGCGGACGCTGCTCGACCTCGAGGTCGACCCGGACGGCGTGCCGGGACAGGGGGTGCGGGCGGCGGTGGCGCGGGGCGACGTCGACACCGCGCGCGACGTCGCGGTGTTCACCCCGGGCTTCACCACCGGCGTCGACGAGCTGCCCGGCCGCCTCGCGGAGCTGGACGCCCTCGCCGACGCGGCGGGCCCCGGCACGGCGGCGGTGGCCTGGTACGGCTACGACGCGCCGCAGGCGGGCGAGGTCGCCGACCCGGACCGGTCGGTGCTCGGCCACGCCGCCGCGGACGAGGGCGGGCGGCGGCTCGGGTCGTTCCTCGGCGGGCTCGACGCGGCGCGCCCGGACGGCGGGGCCCACCTCACCGCGGTCGGGCACTCGTACGGGTCGGTGGTGACCGCGGCCGCGCTCGGCACGGGCGGCGGCGCCGGGGTCGACGACGTCGTGCACCTGGGCAGCCCGGGCATCGGCGCCGGCCCGGGACGCCCGCCCGGGCACGCGTGGGTGGTCGAGGCGGCCGGCGACCCGGTGGCCGACACCGCGTGGTTCGGGCCGGATCCCAACCGCCTGCCCGGCGTCACCGGGCTCTCGGCGCGCGAGGTCGCGCTGCCCGACGGGCGGGTGCTCGCGGAGTCACGCGGCCACGGCGCCTACCTGACACCGGGCACGACGAGCGCGGCGAACGTCGCCGACGTCGTCGGGGGACGCCCGCAGGACGTGGTGCTCGACCGCGGGATCGACGCCGGCGACCGGCTGCGGCGCCTCGCCGGGGGGTGACGGGACGCGAACGGCCCGCCCCCGGATCGCGGCGCAACGCCGCGGGACCGGGGACGGGCCGTGCCGACGAGGGGCGTG
The DNA here is from genome assembly GCF_039542135.1 of Actinomycetospora chlora. Taxonomy (NCBI): domain Bacteria; kingdom Bacillati; phylum Actinomycetota; class Actinomycetes; order Pseudonocardiales; family Pseudonocardiaceae; genus Actinomycetospora; species Actinomycetospora chlora. The sequence goes on along the minus strand of NZ_BAABHO010000069.1, from coordinate 26,925 downwards.
CGGGGCTCGGGGCGCCTAGTCCTTGCCGCCGGTGGCGGGCTTGTCGGACGACACCGAGCCGTTCGGGCTGGAGCCGGACACCGCGTCGGTGGCCGTGTGGCTCGGCACCGCACCCGTGCCGGGCGCCGTGGCCGGCGTGGTGGTCGAGGCCGGCGCGGACGGGGCCGGCGTCGCCGACGTGGCGGGCTTGGGGCGCGGGGCGGGCGGCGGCGGGGGCGGCAGCTCCGGCTCGCGGCGGGTGGCGACGACGGCCGCACCCACCCCGACGATCGCGGCCACGACCAGCCACAGGCCCCAGCGGCGGCGCTTCTTCGGCTCCTCGGGCTCGATGCGGGCCGCGAGGTCCTTGCGCACGGACGTCAGCCCGTCCTCGAGCTGGCCGCGCACGGTCTCGCCGAGGTCGCGCAGCTCGTCGGCCGACGTCGGCACGGGCGAGGCCTCGAGACGCTTGCGCGCGTCCTTGGCGTACGCCTTGGCCTGCTTGCGGGCCTCCTTGGCGGCCTTGTTCGCGCGCTTGCGGGTCTCCGCGCGCGCCTCCTGGGCGCGCTTGCGGGCCTCGGCCTGGGCCTCCTCGGCGCGCGACCGGGCCTCGGCCCGCGCGTCGAGCACGCGCTGGCGGGCCTCGTCGGCGGCGGCACGGACGTCCTTGCGCACCTCGGCGCGCTTCTTCGCACCGGCCTTGCGGGCCTTCTCGCGGTCCTTGCGGGCCTGGTCAGCGGCCTTCTGGGCGCGCTTCTCGGCCTTCTTGCGGGCCCGCTGGCCCTCCTTGCGCAGGTCGTCCAGGTCCTGCCTGGCGCCGACCACCGTCTTGCTGCTCAACGACTTCACCTCACTCGTCGGTAGGGCGGCCATGATGCCCCCGGCCCCTGGGGTGCAGGTGCCCGACCCGCTGGGGCGTCACACCCGCTACTCCATTCGAAGGTCCTGTCTTGCCTAGTGGCACGATGGCCGTGTGACCACCGCCGACACCCCGACCGCCACGCTGCACACCTCGAACGGGGACATCAACCTCGTGCTGTTCGCGAACGAGGCGCCCAAGACCGTCGCGAACTTCACGGGTCTGGCCACCGGCGAGCAGTCGTACAGCGAGCCGAACGCGAAGGGCGGCAGCAGCGGCCCCTTCTACGACGGCACCATCTTCCACCGCGTCATCGCGGGCTTCATGCTCCAGACCGGGGACCCGACCGGCACGGGCCGCGGGGGGCCGGGCTACCGGTTCGCCGACGAGTTCCACCCCGACCTGCGCTTCGACCGGCCCTACCTGCTCGCCATGGCCAACGCCGGGCCCGGCACCAACGGCTCGCAGTTCTTCATCACGGTCGCGCCGACCACCTGGCTCAACCGCAAGCACACGATCTTCGGTGAGGTGGCCGACCAGGCGTCCCGCGACGTCGTCGACGCCATCGCCGCCACCGCCACCGGTCCCGGCGACCGCCCCGTGCAGGACATCGTCATCACCTCGGTGACGGTCGGGTCCTGAGCGCGGACGACGTGACGGCGGCCGGGCCGGAGGCGGCGGCGACCTGCGTCCGCCACCCCGACCGGCCGACGGCTCTGGCCTGCACCCGGTGCGGGCGCCCGGCCTGCCCGGACTGCCTGCGCCCGGCGCCGGTCGGCGCGCACTGCGTCGACTGCCTCGCGGAGGCCAACCGGGCGGCGGGCGCCACCCGCCGGCCCCGCACGGTCGGCGGCGGCCGGTCGGACCCGACCGCGCGGCCCGTCGTGACGATCACGCTGATCGTCGTCAACGTCGCGTTCTTCGTGCTGACCGCGGTCTCCGCCGGCAGCCTGCTCGACAACGTCGCCTCCCCGTGGGCGTCGGCCACCTGGCTCGTGCCCTCCGACGTCGCGGCCGGCCAGTGGTGGCGGCTCGTCACCGCCGGCTTCCTGCACATCGGCCCCCTGCACGTCGCGGTCAACATGTTCGCGCTGTGGGTGCTGGGCCGTGACCTCGAGCTCGTGCTCGGACGCCTGCGCTACGGCCTGCTCTACGGCGTCTCGCTGCTCGGCAGCTCGGCGGCGGTCGTGCTCCTCGGCGCCCCGGACCGGCCCGTCGCCGGTGCCTCGGGCGCGGTGTTCGGCCTGATGGGCGGGCTGCTCGTGGTGCTGCGGCGCCTGCAGCTCAACCAGGGCCCGGCGCTGCTGACGATCGGCATCAACGTCGTGCTGAGCTTCACGATCCCGGGCCTGTCGCTGCTCGGCCACCTCGGCGGCCTGGTCACGGGGCTGGCCGTCACCGCGGTCCTCGTGCACGGACCGGCCCGGTCACGCCCGTCCGCCGGGCTCCTCGCCGTCGGCGGGATCGCCGTGCTGCTCGTCGTGCTCATCGCCGTGCGGTCGCTCGCGCTCGCCTGAGCCGCGCCGCCGTCCGGCCCGCGCCCGGTGCGCCTGCAGCGCGTCGGCCACCTCGACGGGGTCGGTGCCGAGCTCGAGGCGCCCGAGCACGAGCAGGCGCCCGCCGTCGGGGGCGTCGTCCGGGTGGTCGTCCCGCGCCTCCACCTCGAGGTAGGCCGCCGGCACCCCGAGCCGGCGCATCCGCACCACGCGGACGGCGTCGACGCGCTCCCACGCCCACCGGCGCGTGCCGGTCAGGCCCCGCAGGACGAGCCCGGCGTCGTCGACGCCGAGACGCGGCCGGGCCACGGCCCCGACCAGCGTGACGACGCCGAGCGCCAGCGCCGCGATCCCCGCGAGCAGGCGCCCGGGCGGGTCGCCGGCCGCGACCGCCCAGGCCGCGAGCCCGAGCGTGCCGACCGCGCCGAGGAGCACCGCCGGCCAGGGCGCGGCCCAGGCCGAGGCGGGCTCGTCAGCGTCCATCCACAGGCTCCGTCCACAGCGGTGGACGAATCACACGCGTGTTGTTCAGCGCCACTTCATGGTCATCAGCAGGGACACCACGATGAGCCCGAAGCCGATGAGGAAGTTCCACGGGCCGAGGTCCTGCATGAAGGGGATCGACTCGGAGGCGAGGTAGTTGACCACCAGCCACGCCAGCCCCAGCAGGCCGACCCCGAGCATGACCCCGACGTAGACCGGGTGCGACGGTCCGGCGGGCGCGGGCCCGGCCTTCGGCGGCGGGGTGTAGGCCGGCTTGCGGCGGACCTTGGACTTCGGCACGTCGGCTCCGATCGGGCGAGACCACTCGAGGGTCACTCGGGAGTCCACTGTAGTGCACCGGGGTCGGCGGCCCGATCCGTACGCTGGGCGGCGTGCGCGTCCTGGTCGTCGACAACTACGACAGCTTCGTCTACAACCTCGTCCAGTACCTCGCGCAGCTCGGCGCCGAGCCGGTGGTGCTGCGCAACGACGTCGACGGGGTGGTCGACCTCGTCGACGAGGTCGACGGCGTGCTGGTGAGCCCCGGACCGGGGACCCCCGACCACGCCGGGGCGAGCCTCGAGGTCATCCGTCGCTGCGCGGCGACGGCCCGCCCGATGCTCGGGGTCTGCCTGGGCCACCAGGCGCTCGGCGCCGCCCACGGCGGGGTGGTCGAGCGCGCGCCGGAGCTGCGCCACGGCAAGACCTCGCTGGTGCACCACGAGGGCGCGGGTGTCCTCGCCGGGCTGCGCACCCCGTTCACCGCCACCCGCTACCACTCGCTGACCGTGCGCCCGGACACCCTGCCGGACGCGCTCGAGCCCACCGGCTGGACCTCCGACGGCGTGCTGATGGCGATGCGCCACCGCGAGCTCCCGCTCGAGGGCGTGCAGTTCCACCCGGAGTCGGTGCTCACCGAGGACGGCCACCGCCTGCTGGCGACGTGGATGGGCGCGTCCGGCCACCCCGTCGACGACGGCGTGGTCCGCGACCTCACCGAGGGCCTGCGCGCGCTCGCCCTCGCCGCCGCGCCCCCGGCCCCCGCCGAGCCCTCCGGGGTCTAGTTCCCGAAGAGGCCGCCGAAGTCCCCGCCGTTCCCGTTCCCGTTGCCGTTCCCGCCGCCCGCGGCCCCGACGGTGACGCGGATCGTCGCGTCCCGGGCCGCCTGGCTGCCCGCGGACGGGTCCTGACTGAGGATCTTCCCGATCTGGGACGGGTCGTTGACCTGCTGGGAGGTCTGGGCGACCGCCCCGGTGAAGCCGGCCTGCGACAGCTGCTGCGCGGCCTGCGACGGGGTCTGCCCGACCACCGACGGCACCGTCAGCTGGTTGCCGCGCGACACCTCGAGGGTCACCTGGGTGTTGCGCGGCACGGTGGCGCCCGCGCCCGGCGAGGTGTCGGTGACGGTGCCGGCCTGCTGGTCGCCGTCGACCTCGGTGACGGTGACGCGCAGGCCCACGCCCTCGAGCGTCGTGGTGGCCGTCTGGCGGTCCTGGCCGACGACGTCGGGCACGCGCAGCGTCTCGCGCTGGCGCCCGATCGTCAGCAGCACCGGCGTGCCCGGCGCGATGAACTGCCCGGCGGCCGGGTCCTGCGCGAGCACCTTGCCGACCTGGCCCGGGTCGTCGACCTCCCGCTGCTGGGGCACCGGCGCGAGGCTCAGCCCGAGCCGCTGCACGGTCGCCTGGGCCTCGTTCGCGCTCTGGCCGGTGAGGTCCGGGACCTGGACGGGGTCGGGGCCCCGGCCCACCCGCAGCTCGACGACGCTGCCGGGCGCCACCTCGAGGCCCTCGGACGGGTTGGTGGTGACGACCTGCCCGACCTGCTGCGGCGTCGACGCCACGGGCACGACGGTCGGCCGGAGCCCGGCGGTGGACATCGCCTGCAGCGCCGCGGCCTGGGACTGGCCGACGACGGTCGGCACCGCGACGGTGTTGGCCGAGGGGGAGAACAGGAAGTAGGCCCCGGCCAGGGCGGCGATCAGCGCCAGCGCGGCGACGAACCCGATCGCGCGCCGGCGGCCGCGCCGGCGCCGGGCCTCGGACTGCTCGGCCTGCCACGCGGTGAAGTCGTCGACCTCGCCGAACCCGTCGGCGGGCCCCGTGGCCGGGTGGACGGGGTGGCCGCCCGTCATGAACTCGGTGCGCTCCTGCTCGGTCATCACCATCGGTGCGCCGGGCTGCTCGCCGTTCAGGACGCGGTAGAAGTCCTCGCGCATCTCGTCGGCGCTCTGGTAGCGGTTCGACGGGTTCTTGGCCAGCGACTTCAGGGTGATCGCGTCGAGCTCCGGCGGGACCCGCGGGTTGATCTCCGACGGCGCCGGCGGGTCCTCCCGCACGTGCTGGTAGGCGATCGCGACCGGCGAGTCGCCGGTGAACGGCGGCCGGGCGGTGAGCAGCTCGAAGAGCACGCAGCCGGTGGCGTAGACGTCCGAGCGAGCGTCGACCGACTCGCCGCGCGCCTGCTCCGGCGAGAGGTACTGCGCCGTGCCGATGACCGCGGCGGTCTGGGTGACCGCGGGCTGGGCGTCGGAGAGCGCCCGCGCGATCCCGAAGTCCATGACCTTCACGGCGCCGGCCGGCGTGATCATGATGTTCGCCGGCTTGACGTCGCGGTGGATGATCCCGTGCCGGTGCGAGAAGTCGAGGGCCGCGCAGACGTCGGCGAGGATCTCGCAGACGCGGTAGGGGTCCATCGGCCCCTCGGTCTTGACGATGTCGCGCAGCGTCCGCCCCGCCACGTACTCCATGACGATGTAGGGCAGCGGCACGTCGTCGGTCGGCGCCTCGCCGGTGTCGTACACCGCGACGATCGCCGGGTGGTTCAGCGCGGCCGCGTTCTGCGCCTCGCGACGGAACCGCACCTGGAACTGCGGGTCGCGCGCGAGGTCGGCCCGCAGGACCTTGATGGCCACGTCCCGCCCGAGCCGGACGTCCCGTCCCCCGTGCACCTCCGACATCCCGCCGTAGCCGAGCGCGGGCCCGAGCTCGTAGCGGTCGGAGAGGAGGCGCGGGGTGGTCATCCTCAGAACTCCTGACAGGTCACGGACACGGTGGACCCGCGCGGGACCTCGCCGGTGGGGGAGACCGAGAGCACCCGGCACGCCGACTCGTTGTCCGGCTGCCCGCCGAGCACCGTGGAGACCTCGGGGTCCAGACCGAGCTGCCGGAGGCCGGCGGACGCGGTCTGGGCCGAGCGGCCCAGGTACTCGACGGGGTTGACGGTCACGGTGTTGCCCGAAGCCGTCGTGGTGGTGGTGCGCGAGCTGCGCGTCGTCGTGGAGCTCGGCGCGGTGGTGGTCGTCGTGGTGGTCGTCGTGGGGGTCGGGGGCGGCGGGTCCGAGGTCTCCGTGGAGTTGACGACCCAGATCACCCCCGCGACGAGCAGCAGGGCCACGAGCGCGAGCGCGGCGACCGTGCCCCACGGCCCGCGGCGCCGGGGCTCCTCCGGCCGCGCCGCCCACCGGTCGGGGCGCTCCGCGCCGCGCGGCGGGGACGTCTCGCGCATCGCGGGGGCGACGCGGGTGGCCGGGTTGACGCGCTCGGTGGGCGCCATGGCCTGGCCGGGCAGCGGCAACGGGTCGCCCCGGCGGACGGCCGCGACGGCCGCGGCGAACTCGCCGCCGGTCTGGTAGCGCTGGCGCGGGTCCTTGTTGAGCGTCGCCTCGATGAGCTGGCGCACCACGGGCGGCACGTCGTTCGGCAGCGGCGGCAGCGGGTCGCGGATGTGCATCATCGCGACCGTGACGGCGTTCTCCGACAGGTACGGGCGGCGTCCCGCGAGGCATTCGTAGCCCACGACGCCCAGCGAGTAGACGTCGGACGCGGGCCCGGCGTCGCCGCCCCCGGCCTGCTCGGGCGCGATGTAGTGCGCGGTGCCCATCACCATGCCCGAGCGCGTCACCGGCGCCGCGTCCACGGCCTTCGCGATGCCGAAGTCGGTGATCTTCACCTGGTTCGTCGGCGTCACGAGGATGTTGCCCGGCTTGACGTCGCGGTGGACCAGCCCGCGCTCGTGCGCCGCCTCGAGGGCGTGGCCGCACTGCTCGAGGATGTCGAGGGTGTAGTCGACGCCGAGCCGGCCGTGCACCGCGAGGATCTGGGCGAGCGGCTCGCCGCGCACCAGCTCCATGACGAGGTAGGCGGTGGGCACCTGCACGGTGCCGCTGGCCGTCTGCCACTCGGTGGTGGTCTCGCCGTAGTCGTGCACGGCGGTGATGCCGGAGTTGTTCAGCGAGCCGGCCGTCCGCGCCTCGGTCCGGAAGCGGTGCAGGAACTCCGGGTCGCCCGTGAGCTCGGCTTTCAGGATCTTGACGGCGACCTGGCGGCCGAGCCGGGTGTCCTCGGCCTCCCACACCTCGCCCATCCCGCCGACGGCGATCCGCCGGCCGAGCCGGTAGCGGTCGCCGATCAGCGAGCCGGTGGTCGGCGCCATCAGCCGTTGCCCCCCAGCGCGGCCGCGATGACGGCGCGGCCGATCGGGGCGGCCACCGAGCTGCCGGTGGCCTCCTCGCCGCGGTTGCCGCCGCGCTCGACGATCACCGACACCGCGACCTGCGGGTTGGGCACCGGCCCGAACGCGTCGTACCAGGTGTGCGGGGGGTTGGTCTTGGGCGAGGCGCCCCACTCGGCCGTGCCCGTCTTGGACGCGATCTGCACGCCGGGAATCTTCCCCTCGCTCGTGCCGCCGTTCTCCGACCCGATCATCAGCTGCGTCAGGGTGTCGGCGGTCGACTGGGAGAAGGCGCGGGCGAGGCGGTCGGGCTCGGTGGTGTCCACCGTCGAGAGGTCCTGGCCCTGGATCTGCGCGACGGTGTGCGGGCTCATCGGCACCCCCCCGTTCGCGACCGTCGCCGTGATCATGGCGTTCTGGAGCGGCGTGAGGCGCACGTCGCGCTGGCCGATACCCGACTGGGCGAGCGACGCGCCGTCCGACATCGGGCCGGTCTCCGACGCCTCCACCGGCATCGGCACGGTCAGGGCCGGGTTGCTGAAGCCCAGCGACACCGCCATGGCCCGCAGGCGGTCGGCGCCGACCTGGTCCGCGAGCTGCGCGAACGGGCCGTTGCAGGACTTCGCGAACGCCGTCGCGAACGGCACCGTGGGGCCGGGCCCGCAGGGCTTGCCGTCGTAGTTCTCCAGCGTCGTCGTGCTGTCCGGCAGCGTGATCCGCGGCGCCGCGGTGACCGGGGTGTTCGGCTGGATCATCCCCGCCTCGAGCGCGGCGGCGGTGTTGACCAGCTTGAACGTCGAGCCGGGCGGATAGGTCTCGGAGATCGCGCGATTGGTCAGCTCCGGCGGGTCGGAGTCGGTCAGCCGGTTCCACGTCTGCTGCTGCGTGGTGCCCGAGTGGCTGGCCAGCGGGTTCGGGTCGTACGACGGCACCGAGACCATCGCGAGGATCTCGCCGGTCTGCGGGCGGATGGCCACGACCGAGCCCTGGTAGCCGCGCGACGTCATCGCCTCGTAGGCCGCCCGCTGCACCCGCGGGTCGATGGACAGCACGACGTTGCCGCCGGCGGGGTCGCGCCCGGTGATGGCGTCGGAGATGCGGCGGACGAACAGGCGGTCGTCGGACCCGTTGAGCACCGGGTCCATCGCGCGCTCCATGCCGCCCGCGCCGTAGATCTGGGAGTAGTAGCCGGTCACCGGCGCGTAGAGCGGCCCGTCGGTGTACTGGCGCAGGTAGCGCAGCCGATCGCCCGGGTCGGGGCTCTGCACGCTCTGCGCGAGCACCTCGCCGCCGGCGGAGATCTGGCCGCGCTGGCGGGCGTACTCGTCGAGCAGGACGCGGGCGTTGCGCGGGTCGGCGCGGTACTCGTCGGCCTTGACGACCTGGATCCAGGTGGCCTGCCCCAGCAGCAGCAGGATCAGCACCATGACCGCGAGGGAGACCCGTCGCAGCGGGGTGTTCACTCTCCTCGGGTCCTTCCTCGTGGGGCGGGTCCGACCGGTCCGGCGGGTCCGGCGCCGGCCTCGTGGTGGCCGTGACCCTGACCGTGCGGCTGACCGTGGGGCGGGGTGCGCACCTGGTCCCGGGACACCATCTCGGTACTCGCCTCGGCGAGGGGCGCCAGGGGTGCCTGCGGTCCGCCGGAGGGTCCGGGCCGTCGGTCGGCGGCCGGCTGGCGGGCCGCGTTCGACACCCGCAGCACCAGCGCGATGAGCGCGTAGTTGGCCACCAGCGACGACCCGCCGTAGGACAGGAACGGCGCGGTGATGCCGGTGTTCGGGATGAGGTTGATGACCCCGCCGACGACGACGAACACCTGCCACGCGATGGCGAAGCCCAGGCCCGCGGCGAGCAGCTTGCCGAACGTGTCGCGCACGGCCAGGGCGCTGCGCATCGCCCGCGTGGCCAGCACGCAGTAGATGAGCAGCAGCGCCGCGATGCCCACGAGGCCGAGCTCCTCGCCCAGCGAGGTGAACATGAAGTCGGTCTCGGAGAAGGGCACGAGCTCCGGGCGGCCGGCCCCGAGGCCGGTCCCGCCCATGCCCCCGGTGGCCAGGCCGAACAGGCCCTGGCTGACCTGGAAGCCGCGGCCGTTGTAGTCCGCGAACGGGTCGAGCCAGACCGACACGCGCACCTGCACGCGGCTGACGAACGTCCACGCCGCGAAGGCGCCGGCGCCGAAGATGACCAGACCGATGATCACCCAGGAGATGCGCTCGGTGGCCACGTAGAGCATCACGAGCACGATGCCGAAGAACATCAGCGAGGTGCCGAGGTCGGACTCGAAGACCAGGACGGCCATCGCGACGCCCCAGGCCACCAGCAGCGGCCCGAGGTCCCGGGGCCGCGGGAAGGTCATCCCGAGGAAGTGCTTGCCCGCGCTGGTGAACAGGTCGCGCTTCACCACCAGGAACGACGCGAAGAAGACGACGAAGAGGATCTTCGCGAACTCACCGGGCTGGATGCTCGCCGGTCCCAGCTTGATCCAGATGCGGGCGCCGTTGACCTCCGAGAGCGAGGCCGGAAGGACGGCGGGCAGCGCGAGCAGCACGAGGCCGACGAAGCCGGTGGTGTAGCCGTAGCGCGACAGCGTCCGGTGGTCGGGGACCAGGATGAGGACCCCGACGAAGAACACGAGGCCGATCGCGGTCCAGCCGACCTGGCGGATGGCCTCCTGCCCCGGTTCCTCGTTGCCGAGGCTCGCCGCGCGGGCGATCCGGGCGAGGTCGATCCGGTGGATCATGACCAGGCCGATGCCGTTGAGCAGCGCGGCCAGGGGCAGGACCAGCGGGTCGGCGTACGGCGCGAACCTCCGCACCGCGAGGTGCGCCAGGGCCAGCAGCGCCAGGTAGGCGGCGCCCAGGTACACCAGCGCCCAGGTCAGCTCCTGCTCCTGGTTGGCCTCGACGAGCACGAGCGCGCCGGTGGTGATGACGGCCGCGAAGGCCAGCAGCGCGAGCTCGACGCCGCGACGGGTCGACACGGCCGCGGCGACGGCCGGCCGCAGCGCCGTGCGGTCGGCAGGACGATCGATGCCGGCGCCGCCGGGGGCGCCGGGCGCGGTGGGGCGCGCCATCAGGGGACCCGGCAGTCCCGACCCGGGACCTGCGGCTCGGCGGTGGGGGTGGCCACGGGCGCCGGGCCGGCGACCCCGGGGGTGCCGGGCAGGGCGCCCGGGGTGCCCGGGGTGCCCGGCACGACCGCGGGGGCCGGGGCCGGGGCCGCGCACACGGGCAGCATCTGCCCGCGCAGCCGGTCCACGGTCTCGTGGGCGCCGTCGAGGTCCTCGACGCGGATGCCGTCCCCGCTGAGCGGCTGCCGCCCGGCCGGGGAGAGGTCGGCCACGCGGACGCCCGTGTCCTCCGCGACGCTGTGCAGCGAGACGCCGAGGAAGGTGCCGGGAACGCCCTGGTAGATCACGACCGTGTCGTCGTCGCCGGCGACGTAGTACTGGTTGCTGACGTAGATCGTCGCGGCGAGCACGGCGATGCCGGCGAGCGCGACCACGGCCAGCGCGGCGAGGGCCAGGCGCAGGCGGGCGCGGCGGGGGCGCCGGCGCGGGGACTCGGACGCCGCCGGGGCGGGCCGCGGCTCGGGCTCCTTGCGGGTCAGCGTCGCGGCGGAGGCGCGCGCGGCGGCGGAGTCGCCCGGCGGGGGGTCGGCGCGGCCGTCGCCGGCGGCACCGCCGTAGATGGGGTCGTGCTCGCCGTAGTCGACGTCCACGACGTCGGCGACGATGCAGGTGACGTTGTCCGGGCCGCCGCCCTTGAGCGCGAGCTCGATGAGGCGGTCCGAGCAGTCCTGCGGGTCGGGGATCGTCAGCGCCTCGGCGAGGGTCTCCGCGCTCACGACGCCGGACAGGCCGTCGGAGCAGAGCAGGTAGCGGTCGCCGGAGCGGGCCTCGCGCACGGTCAGCGCGGGCTCGACGTCGTGGCCGGTGAGCGCGCGCAGCAGCAGCGAGCGCTGGGGATGGCTCGCGGCCTCGTCCTCGGTGATGCGGCCCTCGTCGATGAGGGACTGCACGAACGTGTCGTCGCGCGTGATCTGGGTGAGCACGCCGTCGCGGAACAGGTACGCCCGCGAGTCGCCGACGTGCACCATGCCCAGCCGGCTGCCGGCGAAGAGCACCGCGGTCAGCGTGGTGCCCATGCCGTCGAGGTCGGGCTCCTCGGCCACCAGCTCGGTGATCGCGTCGTTGCCCTGCGCCGTGGCCTCGGCGAGCTCGCCCAGGAGGTCGTCACCGGGCTCGTCGTCGTCGAGCGGCACGAGTGCGGCGATGACCAGCTTCGAGGCCACCTCGCCGGCCGCGTGCCCACCCATGCCGTCGGCGAGGGCGAGCAGGCGCGGGCCCGCGTAGACCGAGTCCTGGTTGTTCTGCCGCACCAGGCCCCGGTCACTGCGTGCGGAATAGCGCAGCACCAGGGTCACGGGTCGATCCTGCACGGGAGGGGATGGGGGATCGTCACCCGGGTCCGGATGGCGGCGGATCCCGACACGTCGAGATCCCGTCCGCGGTACGTCCCGGGGGTCATGTCCGGAGCTCGATGACCGTCTTGCCGATCCGGATCGGGGTGCCGACGGGGACCCGGGTGGGTCCGGACACCTTGTTGCGGTCGAGGTACGTGCCGTTGGTGGACCCGAGGTCCTCGACGTACCAGTCGTCGCCCGACTGGGAGATGCGGGCGTGCCGGGTCGACGCGTAGTCGTCGTCGAGCACCAGCGTCGAGTCGTCCGCCCGCCCGATCATGATCGGACGGCCGTCCAGGGCGATGCGGGTGCCCGCGAGGGCACCGGCGGTGACGATCAGGGCACGCGGGCCCGACCGACCGCCGCCGCGGGCCGGCTTGGACGTGTTCCCGCCGCCGCGGGAGGGACGTCGGCCGCCGGGCGCCGCGGCCCGCAGACCCGACGCCGCGTACAGGTCGCTGCGCACGACCCGCAACGCGGCGAGGACGAACAACCACAGGAGGGCCAGGAATCCGGCCCTCGTGATCTGGAGGACGAGTTCGGGCACGCCGTCGGGCCTTCGGACCTCAGCCCTGCGCGCGGAAGAGCAGAGCGGAGTGCCCGACCCGGATGGTGTCGCCGTCGGCGAGCTGCCAGGTCTGCACGGGCGTGCCGTTGACGGTGGTGCCGTTGGTCGACCCGAGGTCGGACAGGGTGGCCTGCTGGCCGTCCCAGTTGATCTCGAGGTGACGGCGGGAGACGCCGGTGTCGGCGAGGCGGAACTGGGCGTCCTGGCCGCGTCCGATGACGTTCGAGCCGTTGACCAGCTGGTACGAGCGGTTCGAGCCGTCGTCCAGCGTCAGCGAGGCGGTCATCTGGCGGGTCTGGACACCGCCGTAGCCGCCCTGCTGGCCGTACTGGTCGTACCCGCCCTGCTGGCCGTAGGGGTCGTACCCGCCCTGGCCGTACTGGCCGCCGTAGCCGCCCTGCTGGCCGTAGGGGTCGTAGCCGCCCTGCTGGGGGTAGCCGCCCTGCTGCGGGTAGCCCTGGGGCTGGCCGTACTG
>NZ_BAABHO010000069.1:0-14048 GCF_039542135.1 Actinomycetospora chlora | reverse complement strand
TGGGGGTAGCCGCCCTGCTGCGGGTAGCCCTGGGGCTGGCCGTACTGGTCGTAGCCCTGCTGGCCGTACCCCTGCTGCGGGTAGCCGCCCTGCTGCTGCGGGTAGCCGCCCTGCTGGCCGTAGGGGTCCTGCTGGTTGTAGCCGTCGCGACCCTGCTGGTCGTCCGGGTAGCGGCCGGGTGCCTGACTCATGGGCTGTTCTCCTGCGGATCGGGGGCTCGCGGCCCGTCGCCGCGACGCGTCGGGGTCAACGGACGACCTGGTGCGGAACTGTCCCGTGTGCAGCGCGTCGGAACGCTCCAGAGAGACTACGACCTCACCGTATGTCTCCCACCCGCCCTCTGTGAGGTGCTCCTCCACGACCTCGACGAGCGAGTGGGTGATGGTCTCCTCGTCGCCGGCCAAACGTTCGTGGTCTGCGGGACTGAGCACCACCGTGTACTGATTGGGCGCCAGGCGACGCCCACCTGCCAACTCTCGCACGCCGTCCTCCGCCTCCCGGCGAAGGCCCTGTGCGATCTCCTGCGGGACGACCTTGCCACCGAACACACGTGCGAAGGCGTCACCCACCAGACCTTCGAGCTTCCGCTCGAAGCGCTGCGCGCGCCCCACCGCGATCCCTCCTCGTCCGACGTCCGCACGGTCGTCCCGACTCACCTGCTGCCCCGTTCGGCATGTCGCCACACCGGCGGGGCGGCATCGATGGTATCGGTCGCCACCGGCGGGGCGCCGACCTCCTTCCGAGGGGCCGGATCTGCCCGTGCTAGCGTTCCCGCCAGATCACTCCGGGCGAGTGGCGGAATGGCAGACGCGCACGGTTCAGGTCCGTGTATCCGAAAGGATGTGGGGGTTCAACTCCCCCCTCGCCCACCCACCCTGCAGGCCCCGGTCGTGACCCACGGCCGGGGCCTTTCGTCTTTCCCGGGAGAGGAGCCCGCCCGATGCACGACGCCCGCCTCCTGCTCGAGCTCGGTGACGAGGCGGTGCGCCGCCTCGCCCGACGGGGGTACCAGCTGGACCTGGTCGAGCTGCAGGAGATGTCGTCCCGGCGGGCGCGCGCGATCGGTGCGGTGGACGAGCTGCGGGCCGAGTCGAAGCGCGCGGCCGCCGAGGTCGGCAGGGCCGCGAAGTCCGGGGCCGGGTCGGCCGACGTGGACGCCCTCAAGGAGCGGGCCCGCGAGCTCAAGGACCACATCCGGTCCGCCGAGGAGGAGGTCGACGCCGCCGGGTCCGCGCTGCGCGACCGGCTGCTGACCATCCCCAACCTGCCCTCCGACGCGGCCCCCGACGGCGACTCCGACGCCGACGCCGTCGAGGTCCGCCGGGTCGGCGACCCGCCGGCGTTCGACTTCACCCCGCGCGACCACGTCGAGATCGGCGAGGCCACCGGCGTCCTCGACCTCGGCCGCGCGGCCAAGCTCTCCGGCGCGCGGTTCAGCATCGCCCGCGGTCCGGGGGCCGTGCTCGAGCGCGCGATCGCGTCCTTCTTCCTCGCGCTGCACACCGGGCGCCACGGCTACACCGAGTTCTCGGTGCCCTACCTCGTCACCGGCCCGACCATGACCGGCACCGGGCAGCTGCCGAAGTTCGAGGAGGACCTGTTCAAGACCGGCACCGGGGACCGGGACCTCTACCTCATCCCCACCGCCGAGGTGCCGCTCACCGCCCTGCACGCCGACGAGATCCTCGAGGCCGAGACGCTGCCGCGCGCCTACACGTCGTGGACGCCGTGCTTCCGCTCCGAGGCCGGCTCCTACGGGCGCGACACGCGCGGCATCCTGCGGCTGCACCAGTTCTCCAAGGTGGAGCTCGTGCGGATCTGCGCCGCCGAGGAGTCGGACAGCGAGCTGGAGACGATGCTCGGCCACGCCGAGACCTGCCTGCAGGAGCTCGGGCTGGCGTACCGCGTCGTGCGGCTCGCCGCCGGCGACATGGGCTTCAACGCCCGGCTGACCTACGACATCGAGGTCTGGCTGCCCAGCCAGGACACCTACCGCGAGATCTCCTCGTGCTCCGACTGCGGCACCTTCCAGGCCCGTCGCTCCGGTATCCGCAGCAAGGACGCGCAGGGCGGCCGCGGGCAGGTGGCCACGCTCAACGGCTCCGGGCTGCCGATCGGGCGCACGATGGCCGCGGTGCTCGAGCAGTGCCAGGACGCCGAGGGCGGTGTGGTCGTCCCCGAGGTGCTCGTGCCGTACACGGGCTTCCGGCGCCTGCGGCCGGACGGCACCACCGAGTAGCCACCCGGGGAGCTACCGCCTGATGGCGGCGAGCTGGTGGGCGTGCCCCACCAGCCGGCCCGCCGGGTCCCACACGCGGCACGTCTCGTGCATGCGGTCGACCCCGGCGTGGTGCACCCACTGCGAGACCCGCAGCGGGCCGGGCACCGGGGCGGTGACGACGTGCGCCGAGAGCGACATCGTCGGCGACCAGCCCGACAGGCCCATGTCGAACGTCGCGGGCGGCAGCACGTCGAGCGCGACGAGCAGTGCCTCCGCTGACCACGGCTCGTCGGGATCGAGCGACACCCATCCCGAGATGCGGCCCTCGCCCGAGGGCTCGCCGCGCAGGAACCCGGTGGTGGCCGGGTCGAGCCGGGTGTCGACGACGTCCATCAACGGCAGCGAGCCGCGGCCGTCGTCGGTGGTCGACGGGCTGCGGGGGCACTGCTCGCGCGGCGTGAGCTCCGGGGCCGGGGGCTCGAGGTCGTCGGGGGAGGGCACCGCGGGCGGCCCGAGCACGCAGGCGACCTCGACCGACGGCCCGCCCTGGTCGAGCAGGACGCGCACCTGGGAGGCGCCGCGCCCGAGACGCAGGACCGTCACCTCGAGCGTGGCGGGACCCGGCTCGGGCGCCCGCAGGAACGTGCCGGTGACGGCCTGCGGGCAGGTGTGGTCGGGACGCTGCTCCTCGACGGCCGTCCGCGCGGCGCGGGCGGCCACCGCGAGCAGGTAGCCGCCGTGCAGCTTCGGCCCGATCGTCCACTGCTCGTCGAGGAGGATCGTGTACCGGCCGGGCTCGTCGGTGGGCTCGGGCCGGGTGGCCTTCTCGAACTCAGCCACGCGCGCTCCGGCGCCGGCGGCTCACGACGGGTGGTTCACGACGGATGGGTTCACGACTGGGGCGGGCGCGGCCAGTCGGCGGCGTCGTCGCGCGGCGGGTGCGTCGGGCGCACCGGCTCGGTGGGGCGCTCGGTCGGGCCGCCGCTCGCGCTGCCCGTGGGCGGGCCGACGGGACCCGTCGGGGGCTCCGGCGTGACCGGGCCGGTGGCGGCACCCGGGCCGGCCTGCGCGCCCTCGGCGTGCGCGGGCGTGGTGTGCGGCGTGCCGGTGGGCGTCGTGCTGCCGGGGGGCTGCGCCCCGGCCGGGTGCGCGCCGGGGGTGCCGGGCGTCGTACCGGGCGCTGTCGGGCCCGACGGCGTGCCGTCGCCCGCCGCCGCGCCGGGGGCCTGCGGCTCGCCGTGCGTGCCGGCGCTGCCCTGCTTGCCCACCCAGCCGACGCCCTCGCCGACCTTCGCCTCGGCCTTGCCGATCTGCTCGGAGTACTTGCCGCCGGTCTTCTGGTCGACCCAGCGCGCGGCCTTGCCGAGGGTCCCGCGGATCGTCTCCTCGTTGTCGGAGACCTTCTTGCTCACGGTGTCGCGCAGGTCGTTGACGAACTGCTTGCCCTGCTGCGCGTAGTCGTCGCGGCTCATGGGTCCTCCCGTGACCAGGCTTCGGACCGTGACCGTACCCGCGTCGAGGGGACCGCCACACCCGTCCGCGACGCCTCCTGCGCGGCCCGGTGCTGTCGCGGGTGACCGTCGGTGCGGCAGGGTGGCCGTCGGGCGCGCCGGACGGGCCAGGCACGATGGTCGGGCGGGCCCGGGCCCCGGCGACTCGTGCCGGGGCCGGACGGGACCCGGGAGACGGCACGGCGACGACCGGCCGGAGCAGGCGATCGAGGAGGCGCGCGGGCGTGAGTTCGACGGAGGCGGGCCCGCCGCCCACAGTCGGCGGCGGGCGCTACACCCTCGGCGACCTCATCGGGCGCGGCGGGGCGGCGGAGGTGTTCCGCGCGCGCGACGAGCTGCTCGGGCGCGACGTCGCCGTCAAGCTCTTCCCCGCGGGCGTCGGCGAGGCCGACGAGTCCCGCCGCCAGCGCGAGGTCCAGACGCTCGCCGGCATGAACCACCCCGGCCTGGTCACGATCTACGACGTCGGCCAGGAGCGCGACCGCGCCTACTTCGTCATGCAGCTCATCGAGGGGGAGTCCCTCGCCGACCGCATCCGCAGCGGTCCGCTGGCGCTCGGCGACGTCGTCGCCCTCGGCGCCGCGCTCGGTGACGCGCTGACCTACGTGCACCGCCACGGGGTCGTCCACCGCGACATCAAGCCCGGCAACGTCCTGCTCGACACCGACGGGCGCCCGCACCTCTCGGACTTCGGCATCGCCGTGCTCGCCGACGCGACGAACATCACGGCCACCGGCATGGTGATCGGCACCGCGTCCTACCTGTCGCCCGAGCAGGTCCGCGGCCAGCAGGTCGGCCCCGCGTCCGACGTCTACGCGCTCGGCCTGGTGCTGCTCGAGTGCATCACCGCCCGCCGTGAGTACCCGGGCAACGCGCTCGAGGCGGCGGTCGCGCGTCTGCACCGGGCCCCGGAGATCCCGCCGGACCTGCCCCCGGCGCTGGGCAACCTGCTCGCGGGCATGACGCTCGACGAGCCCACCGAGCGCCCGACCACCGAGCAGGTCGTCGGGGAGCTGCGGATGCTGGCCCGCGAGGTCGGCATGGACGCGCAGACGGTGATGGCCCCGGCGCCGGTCACCGGCAGCGGCGCGATGCGCACCACGGCCATGGGGCCGGGCGCCGGCGCCACCGGTGCCACCGCCTACGCGCCGATGGGCGGAGCGACCACGGGCGGGCCGACCCGCGCGATGGGGACGCCCCCGGGCGGCTACGCCCCGGCCGCCTACGGCGCCGGCGCGTACGGGGCCACCGGTGCCTACGGCGCGGCCGACCCGACCGCGCTGGTCGGCGGTCCCGGCGGGCCGCGCGACGAGCAGGCCCCGCAGCGCGGCCGGCGCGCGGCGATCGTCGCGCTGGTCGCCCTGCTGCTCGCCGGCGGCGTCGGCGGCTACTTCCTGCTCTCCAACCGTGAGGACGCGGCCCCGCCCGCGCCCGTCGTGCCGGCGCCCGTGCTCACCACGAGCAGCACGACGACCCCGCAGGAGACGACCACCCGCTCGCGGCGCACCACCACCGAGGCCACGACCACGACGACCGTCGCGCCGGTCGTCCCGCCGACGACCACCACCACCACGAGGGTGGTGCCGCCGGTCGTGCCCCCGGGCGGGGGCACCGGCGGTGGCACCGACGGCGCCGGGGGCGGCACGGGCACCGGCGGTGGTGGCGGCACCGGTGGCGCCGGTGGCACCGGGACCGGCGGTGGTGGCGCCACCGACGGGAGCGGGGAGAACCTCTTCGGGGGCTGAGCCGGCTGGGCCCGCTGCGCTCGCCGCCGGGGCCGGCGACGAGGTCAGGCCCGGCCGAACTCCCCGTCGAGCACCCCGGCGCGGAACGCGGTCCACTCGTCGGCGCGGAAGTGCAGGACCGCGCCCGACGACGCCTCGCGCACGAGACGCTCGCCCGCGTCGAAGGTCTCGACCTCGACCGCCCCGTTGGCCGAGGGGGCGTCGCGGGCGACCTCGTCGAGGAACGCCGTCCACGCCGGCCCGTCGAGGTGCAGCACGGCGCCCTCGCCGTGCTCCTTGGTGTCACGCAGGTAGGCCGCGCCGTCGGCCTCGAGGACCTCGACGCAGCTCGCGCCGTTGGAGCTGTGGCGTGACGTCCGCCATCCAGGCGTCAGGGGTGGGCTCACGGTTGTCTCCTTGCCGCGGGGGGAGCGCCGCGCCTGCGCCGCCGGCTGCCGGCCGCGGTCGCGGCTCACGGGCCCAGCGCCGCGCGCCGGGCGCGGATCACCTCGATCGAGGCGTCCTCCGGCAGCGCCGCGGCGCGCAGTCTCCCAGCGGCCGTGCGGTATCCGCCAATCCGGTCGGGATCCTGGACGTACACCGCCCCGTCCTGGAACTCCACGTAACCGATCGATCGCGCAGCGTCGAAATCGAGGAGCGTGAACTCGCCGTCGAGCCCGTCGTGCACCGCGACGGCGAGGGGCATCACCCGGATGACGACGTTGTCCTGCGCCGTCAGGGCGAGCAGGTGGTCGAGCTGCTCGGCCATCACCGCCTCCCCGCCGACGAGGCGGTCGAGGATCGTCTCCTCGATGACGGCCTCGTAGCGCAGGGGGCGGGCGGGGTCGTGCAGCCGCTGCTGGCGGGCGAGGCGCAGGTCCACGACGCGGTCGACGTCGACGACGGGTACGCGCAGCGCGTCGGCCAGCAGCGCGGTGGCGTACGCGCGGGTCTGCAGCAGGCCGTGCAGCAGCAGCGGCTCGTAGGCGAAGGAGGCCGTCGCCAGGCCCTCGAGCCCGACGAAGGTACGCAGCCAGTCGGGCACGACGTCGGCGAACGGTGCCCACCACGTGCCGCGGTCGGCCGCCGAGGCGAGCGACGACAGACGCTCGACGTCGCCGGGGTCGGCGCCGTACGAGCGCAGGAGCCGCACGACCTCGTCGGGGCGCTGCTGGTTCTTTCCCTGCTCCAGATAATTGATCTTCGCGTGGGTGCAGTCGAGCACGCGCGCGGCCGCCGTCTGGGTGTGTCCGGCCTGCTCACGGGCTGCACGCAGCTCGTGACCGATCAGCCAGCGCAGGGCGCTGGGGTCGGTGCGGTCGCCCACCACCGGTCCTCCCCGGGCACGCGGCGCCTCCTCCCCGGCGCCGCACGTCGGGGAGAGGGTAGCCACCGACGGCGACACGGACCGGTGAACTACTCTTCGCCCTACATGTAACGGGGCGGGCGGGGAGGTCGGCGGTGGTCTCGGAACGGTCACTCGGCCCGCCGTCGGACTGGATCCTGCCCGCCGAGCCCGCCGCCGGGGTGACGACGACCACCGCCACCGGGCACCGGGCGACGCTGACCCACTGCCGGTGCGGCCTGCCGGTCGGCGGTGACGGCTACGACGTCGCGGTCGACGCCGAGCCCGGCGACGTCCTGTCGGTGACCGTGCTCGGCCAGGTCCCGGGAGTGGCCCGCTGGGACCGCGGGGCCGACGGCCTGTGGCACCCGGCGCGCTCGCGCTACCAGGCCGCGACGCCACCGCTGCCCTGGCGGGCGCTCGGGGTGTGCGCCGAGCGCCGCCGGCACCGCATCGTGCCCATCCGCCGAGCCTGATCCCGGGGCGCCGACCCGCTCCTAGCCGTGGCGCCGGTAGAGCGGCGCCCGCCCCGGGGGCTGCTCGACGTCGCCCACCGGCGGCGGGGGCGGCACGTCCAGCGTCACGGGCTCGTCGGGCGACACCGTGAACCCGTCGCCGTGGTGCACGAGCTCGAGCTCGTCCCCCTTCTCGAGGGTGTAGGTGACCTCCGCGCCCGCCACCGCCACGTGCACCGACCGGCCGCGCCACGCGACCCGGAACCGCAGGCCCGAGAGGGCCTCGGGCAGCCGCGGCGCGAAGCTCAGGCGGCCGTCGTGGGTGCGCATGCCGCCGAGGCCCATGACGACGGCCGTCCACGCGCTGCCCAGCGCCGCGAGGTGCACGCCGTCGCGGACGTTGTGCTCGAGGTCGGCGAGGTCCATCTGGGCGGACTCGCAGAGGTAGTCGTAGGCGAGGTCCATGTGGCCGGTCTCGGCGGCCATCACCGCGAGCGTGCCCGGCGAGAGCGACGAGTCCCGCACGGTGATGCGCTCGTAGTAGACGAAGTTGTCGTGCTTCTGCTGCGCGGTGAACGCGTCCGGGCACTGGACCATGGCCAGCACCAGGTCGGGCTGCTTGACGACCTGCTTGCGGTACAGGTCGAAGTACGGGTAGTTCAGCAGCAGCGGGTAGTTCTCCTCGGGCGTGTTCTCGAAGTCCCACACGGCGTGGCGGGTGAAGCCCTCGCTCTGCTGGTGCACGCCCAGCGCCTCGTCGTAGGGGATCACCATCGCGTTGGCCGCCGCCCGCCAGCTCGCGACCTCCTCCGGCGAGACGTGCAGCCGCTCGGCCTCGCGGGGCCAGCGCACCGCGGCGTCCGCCGCCCCGCGCAGGTTCTTCTGCGCCATGAGGTTGGTGTAGACGTTGTTGTCGGCCACCGCGGAGTACTCGTCGGGCCCGGTGACGCCGTCGATGCGGAACGCGCTGTCGCTGTCGTGGTGGCCCAGCGAGCGCCACAGCCGCGCCGTCGCCACCAGCAGGTCGACGCCGACCGAGCGCTCGAACTCCTTGTCCTCGGTGGCCGAGACGTAGCGCATGACGGCGTCGGCGATGTCGGCGTTGATGTGGAACGCCGCGGTGCCCGCCGGCCAGTAGCCCGAGCACTCCTCGCCGCGGATGGTGCGCCACGCGAACGCCGCGCCGTCGAGCCCGAGCTTGGCGGCGTGCGCGTAGGCGATGTCGAGGGTGGAGTGCCGCCAGCGCAGGGCGTCGGCGGCGGCGCGGGGCTGGGTGTACATGAACACCGGCAGCACGAACGTCTCGCCGTCCCAGAAGCTGTGGCCGTCGTAGCCCTGGCCGGTGAGCCCCTTCGCGCCGATCGCGCGCTGCTCGGCCCGCGCGCCGGCCTGCAGCACCTGGAACAGGCAGAACCGGATGGCCTGCTGCAGGCGCGGGTCACCCTCGATCTCGAGGTCGGCGGACTCCCAGAACGCGTCGAGGTACTCGCGCTGCGCGGCGAGCAGACCGTCCCACCCGGTGTACACCGAGGCGTCGAGCGCGGCCTCCACCTGGTCGACGATCGCGGGCTGGGAGCGCTGGCTCGACCAGCCGTAGGCCAGGTACTTGACGACCCGCAGGCTCTGCCCCGGCTGCAGGCGCGTGATCACGGTGGTGCGCCCGACGTTGTTGGAGCACGAGCTGGTGACCTGGGCGTCGTCGGGCCCGAACACCTGGTGCTCCATCGCGGCCCCGACCCGCAGCTCCGAGCGCCGCGTCTGGTGGGTCATCCGCGCGCCGTGACTGGAGTTCGAGTGGTGCTCGGGCACGAGCACGTCCTGCAGCGCCGCGGCGACCCGCGGGTCGCCCTCGATGACGGGCATCTGCTCGTTGGCGAAGAGCTCGGACTGGACGACGAGCAGCGCGTCCGATCCGGCGTCGGCGGGCACCGCGACCTCGTAGGAGATCGCCGCGACCGCGCGCTGGGAGAAGGAGACCAGGCGCTCGGAGGTCACCTGCACGCGCTGGCCGTTCGGGGACGTCCAGTCGACGTGGCGGGTGAGCGTCCCCGAGCGCATGTCGAGCGTGCGGTGGTGGGCGTGCAGCTGGCCGTAGCGCACGTCGAGGGGCTCGTCGTCGACGAGCACGCGCAGCAGCTTGCCGTTGGGGACGTTGACCAGCGTCTGGCCCTCGTCGGGGAACCCGAAGCCGCCCTCCGCATGGGGCAGCGGCCGCGACTCGAAGAACGAGTTGAGGTAGGTGCCGGGCATGGCGTGCGGCTCCCCCTCGTCGAGGTTGCCGCGCATCCCGACGTGCCCGTTCGCCAGCGCGAACAGGGACTCCGTCTGCGGGAGCGCGTCGAGGTCGACGTGGGGTTCGTGCACGGTCCACGGGTCGACGCGGAAGGCGTTGGTGATCACGGGGGCTCCTCGGGTCGACGCGCCGGGAGCGTCGCCGATCTCCCCGCGAGGGTCGGGCGGAGCGTAGCCGTGCCGGTCGGCCACCCGGCCTACGGTGGTGGTCATGGCCTCCCGCGTCCGCATCCCGCGCACCGAGCTCGACGTCCACCCGCTCTGCCTGGGCGGCAACGTCTTCGGCTGGACCGCCGACGAGGCGACGTCCCACGCCGTGCTCGACGCCTACCGCGCGGCCGGCGGGAACTTCGTCGACACCGCGGACTCCTACACGTGGCGCGTGGAGGGCAACAGCGGCGGCGACTCCGAGCGCGTCCTGGGCTCGTGGCTGTCGTCGCGGGGGCGCGAGGACGTCGTCGTGGCCACGAAGGTCGGGTCGTGGCCCGAGCGCCCCGGGCTGGGGCCGGACAACATCCGGGCCGCCTGCGACGACTCGCTGCGCCGGCTGGGCACCGACCACATCGACCTCTACTACGCGCACCGCGACGACCCGGACACCCCGGTGGAGGACGCGCTCGAGGCGTTCGACGGGCTCGTGCGGGCCGGGAAGATCCGACACGTCGGGCTGTCGAACTACTCGGCCGAGCGACTCGGGACGGCCCTCTCGCTGGCCGAGCGCCACGGCCTCGCGCGGCCGGTGGCGCTGCAGCCGCACTACAACCTCGTCGAGCGCGCGGTCTACGAGGACGACCTGGCCGTGGTCGCCTCGTCCGCCGACCTCGGCGTCATGCCCTACTTCGCGCTGGCCAAGGGGTTCCTCACCGGCAAGTACCGGCCGGGCACCGACGCCGTCGCGGCCGCGGACACGGACGGCCCGATGGCGTCGGCGCGCGCCGGCGGGGCGATCGCCTACCTCGACGAGCGCGGCCGGCGGGTGCTGGGCGTGCTGGACGAGGTCGCGGGCGCCCACGGCGTGCCGGTCGCCGCCGTCGCGCTGGCGTGGCTGGCCGAGCAGCCGACCGTCACGGCGCCGATCGCCTCCGCGCGCACCGTCGACCAGCTCGCGACGATCCTGCCCATGGCCGAGCTGGAGCTCGCCCCCGACGAGCTCGCCGCGCTCACCGACGCCTCGGAGGACACGCGGCTGGACGCGTGAGCACCGCCCGTGTCTCATGGTCACCGTGAGCGCGCTCTCCTCCGTGCACCGCGCCCTGCAGGTGCTCGAGGTGGTCGCCGCCGCCGGTGACGGCATCACGGCCAAGGCGGTCGCCCGGCGCCTCGAGTACAACCTCTCGACGACCTACCACCTGCTCGACAGCCTCGTCAGCGACGGCTACCTCGTCCGGCTCGAGGACCACCGCGGGTTCGGGCTGGGCCACAAGCTGCCGGTGCTGCACGACCGGCTCGTCGCCCAGCTGCCGGTGCCGCGCGGGCTCGGACGGATCCTGCGCTCGGTGCACCGGGCCGCCGCGGCCGGCGTGCTCTACGCGGCGTTCCGCGGCGGCGAGGTCGTGGTCGTCGCCCACGACGACTGCGCCACCCACCCGGTGCCCGTGATCTCCTCCTGGCGGGGCGCCCTGCACGCCACGGCCGTCGGGAAGCTGGTGCTCGCCGAGTGCGAGGAGGGCCTGCGCACCGACATCCTCACCCGTGACGGCCTGCCCGCCCTCGCCTACCGGACGATCACCGAGCGGGCCGACCTGGAGCGCGAGCTCGAGGCCGTGCGCCGCCGGGGCGTCGCCACCGATCGTGGCGAGTTCCACGAGCGCCTCGCTTGCCTGGCCGCCCCCGTGCGCCTCCCGGACGCCGAGGGCGCCCCGATGCTGGTCGGCGCGGTCGCCGTCGCCGTGCCCGTCGTCCCCGCCGGCGGCCCCGGCAGCATCGCCGACCGCCGTGAGCGCCTGGAGACCGCCGTGCTCGCCGGTGCGGACCGGGCAGCGGGCGCCCTGCTCGCGCCGGTTTCCGGTGGGTGGGAGAGCCCCGGGACCCGGGCCGCCTCCCACGGATAGCGTGCCCGCCATGAGTGCCCGGACCACCGCCCCGTTCCGTGCCGACCACGTCGGGAGCCTGCTGCGCCCGCCCGCCCTCAAACAGGCCCGCGACGACCACGCCGCCGGCCGCCTCTCCGCCGACGACCTGCGTGCCGCCGAGGACGACGCCATCCGCGACGTCGTCGCCATGCAGGAGGACGCGGGCCTGCAGGCGGCCACCGATGGCGAGCTGCGCCGCAACTCGTGGCACATGGACTTCCTCTACCAGCTCGACGGCGTGTCGTCGTCGAAGGACTCGTCGGTCGAGGTGGCGTTCCGCAACGCCTCGGGCGACCTCACGTTCGCCGCCATGTCGCTGGTGATCGACCAGCGCATCGGCCTGTCGACCACGATCTTCGGCGACGCCTTCTCGATGCTGGCGTCGACCGTCACGACCGCGGTGCCGAAGCTGACGATCCCCTCGCCCTCGATGCTGCACTACCGCCTCGGTGGCGCCCCGGTGCACGAGGGCTCGCCGTACTCCGACCCCGACGACTTCTGGAACGACCTCGCCGCGGCCTACCGCGACGAGGTGTCTCGGCTCTACGAGCAGGGTGTGCGCTACCTCCAGCTCGACGACACCTCGCTGGCCTACCTCAACGACCCGGCCCAGCGGGAGTCGATGGCCGCCCGCGGCGAGGACGCCGACCACATGCACGTGCGCTACGTCGACACCATCAACGAGGTGCTGCGCGACCGCCCGTCCGACCTGCGCGTCACCACGCACATGTGCCGCGGCAACTACCGTTCCTCCTGGGCGGCCGAGGGCGGTTACGACTACGTCGCCGAGACGGTCTTCGGTGGCCTGCAGGTCGACGGTTTCTTCTGCGAGTACGACGACGCCCGCTCCGGCGACTTCTCGCCCCTGCGCTTCCTGCCCCGCGGCGACCAGCAGGTCGTCCTGGGTCTCGTCACCACCAAGACCGGCGAGCTCGAGGACCCGGACGTCCTCAAGCGCCGGATCGAGGAGGCGACGAAGTACGTGCCGATCGAGCAGCTCTGCCTGTCGCCGCAGTGCGGGTTCTCCTCGACGGTGGAGGGCAACGACCTCACCGCCGACCAGCAGCGCGCCAAGCTCGACCTCATCGTCTCCGTCGCCCAGGACGTCTGGGGCTGACCGCGCCGGGCGCCTCGCCCGCGCCCACCTCGCCCGCCGGGACCGAACGAACGGCGCTCTCGCTGCTTCCGAAGCAGTTAGAGCGCCGTTCGTTCTTCACAGCTCGCGGCCGAACGCCTCGAGGTGTCCGTCGTCCGGGGGAACGCGCTGGTCACCGCGTCGACGAGCCGTCCACAGGCCCGACGGTGCTCCACATCCGGGTCGCTCGAGGTGGTGGCCGCGTCGTCCGACGGCCCACGCTCCCGCGGTGCCTCGTCGACCGCGCCGACCCGGACCGACACCGATCGAGCTCGTCGCCCTCGCTCCCCACCGGGTCGTGGCGACAGCCGACCTGGTCGCCGCCGGTCTGTCGTCCGCGACCGTCGCACGCCGGGTCCGGCGCGAGATGTGGCAGCGGTTGTTGCGGGGCACCATCCTGTTGCAGAGCGGACCGGCCACGCGCGAGCAGCTCGTCCACGCTGCCCTCGTGTACGCGCGGCCGGACGGTGTGATCACCGGTGTCGAGGCAGCCCGACGGCACGGGTTGCGGCGGCTGCCGGCCACCGAGGAGGTGCACGTCCTGGTCGGCGAGCATCGCCGGCTGGCGTCGTCGGCGTTCGTCGTCGTCGAGCGGACCGAGCGCCTCCCGCTCGCCGTGGTCCGTGATGACGTGCCGGTCGCCCCGCTGGAGCGCGCGGTGATCGACGCCGTGCGGCGCACGAGCAGCCGTGACGAGGTCCGGGCGCTCTTGGCCGAGGTGCTCGGCGCTCGCCGCTCGACGGTCGCCCGGCTCCGCGACGAGCTGGCCGCCGGGAACCAGCGCGGGAGCGGCCTGCCTCGCGAGGTCCTGGTCGAGATGGAGGACGGCATCCGCTCCGCCTCCGAGGGCTGGGCGCGGGACCTACACGCGGCGAGCGACCTCCCGCCCGTGCTGTGGAACGCGCCCCTGATCGGCCCGGACGGCCGCTTCCTCGGGAAGCCGGACGCCTGGTTCGACGACGTCGGGCTCGCCTGGGAGATCGACTCCGACGAGTTCCACCCGAACGGCGAGGACGCCACCGCTCGCCGGCACGGGGACTTCGTCGCCGCCGGCGCGATGGTCGTCCACCACCGGCCGCGGCGGCTCCTCACCGAGCCGCAGCGCGTGATCGAGGAGGTCTGGAGCCACTACCTCCTCGCGGCCACCCGCCCGCGCCCGGCGATCCGGGCGACCTCGATCGCCGCTTCGTAGCCTGCTTGGCCGATGGCCCACGGCCGTTCGCTGTCTGCCCGAGAACACGAACGGCGCTCTCGCTGCTTCCGGGCGGGTTCTCGGGGTCGTCGCAACACCCC
>NZ_BAABHO010000068.1:25134-28365 GCF_039542135.1 Actinomycetospora chlora | reverse complement strand
GCCGACGCCCGGCACGCCGCGGACGCCGCCGAGCGCGCCGACGCCGCCCGCCGCCTCGGGCGCCTGGGCGAGACCGTGCGGGCCGCGGAGGCCGAGGCCGAGCGGATGACTGCCCGTCGCGCCGCCGTCGAGCAGACCCGCGACGACCGGCGCGTGCAGCTGGACGACCTCACCGAGCGCCTCGCCATGGCCCAGGACGAGGCCGCCGACGACGCCGCCGGCACCGTCGAGGCCGACCTGGCCGCCGAGCGGGACCGGGCCTCGGCGGCGCTGACGCAGGAGCGGGCGGCCGAGGTCGACGCCCGGCTCGCCCTGCGCACGGCCGAGGAGCGGTTGCGCGCCGTCACGGGGCGCGCCGAGGGCCTGCGCCGCCGGGCCGAGTCCGAGCGGGAGCAGCGCGCCCGGGCGCAGGAACGTGCGGCCACCCGGGCGCGGGCCGCCGAGCTCACCGAGGAGGCGGTGCGCCACGGCCGCGACGCCCTGGCGCGCCTGGAGGGCTCGCTGGCCCGGGCCGCGGAGGCCCGCGACGCCGCGGCCGCCGTGCGCGAGGCGCGCACCGGCGAGCTGGACACCGCCCGCGAACGCCAGCGCGAGCTGCAGGCGACGCTCGAGCGGCTCACCGACGCCGTCCACCGCGACGAGGTCGTGCGCGCCGAGCAGCGCACCCGGCTGCAGCAGATGGAGTCCGCGATCGGCGAGCGCTTCGGGATCGGGCTCGAGGACCTCGTGGGCGAGTACGGACCCGACGTGCCGATCCCGCCGCCCGCGGGGGAGGTGGCCGAGGTCGAGGCCGCCCGCGAGCGCGGCGAGCAGGTGGTGATGCCGCCGCCGGAGCCGTACGACCGAGCCGTCCAGGAGCGCCGGGCCGCGCGCGCCGAGAAGGAGCTGGGCACGCTCGGCAAGGTCAACCCGCTGGCGCTGGAGGAGTACGCGGCGCTGGAGGAGCGCTACCGATTCCTGTCCACCCAGCTCGAGGACGTCCGCAACAGCCGCAAGGACCTCCTGGAGGTCGTCTCGCAGGTCGACGCGACGATCCTCGAGGTCTTCGCCGCGGCCTTCGCCGACGTCGCCCGCGAGTTCGAGGCCGTCTTCCCCGTCCTGTTCCCCGGCGGCGACGGGCGCCTGGTGCTCACCGACCCGGACGACCTGCTCGCCACCGGCGTCGAGGTGGAGGCGCGCCCGCCCGGCAAGAAGGTCAAGCGGCTCTCGCTGCTCTCGGGCGGCGAGAAGTCGCTGACGGCCGTGGCGATGCTCGTGGCCATCTTCCGGGCGCGCCCGTCGCCGTTCTACGTGCTCGACGAGGTCGAGGCCGCGCTCGACGACGCCAACCTGCGGCGTCTCATCAGCCTGTTCGCCGAGCTCCGGCGCAGCTCGCAGCTCGTCATCATCACCCACCAGAAGCCGACGATGGAGATCGCTGACGCGCTCTACGGCGTGAGCATGCGCGGCGACGGGATCACCGCTGTCATATCCCAGCGCCTCCGGGGGGCCGACGCGCCGGGGCCCTTCGCCGAGACCACCCCAACGTGATCACTCTGCGTGCTGCTACGTTGCCCTGAGTATCGAACGTGACCCGGATCGGGCTCCACGACGACGCTGTCGTGGCCTCCCGGGTCGCGGGCGGCGGCTCTACCGTGCTGGTCAGAGCGCTGCGAGGACCGGGGGGAGCAGAGATGACGTCGGTGCGACCATCCTCGACCCACGCTGCCGGTGTCCTCCCCGCGGTCCCGCCGTCGGTGATCCCCGCGCCCGCCCGCCCGACGGGCCGGCACGCCCGTGCCGGCTCGGGCACGCCGTCCGGCCCGCTGGTGCCGCTGCGCACGGTGATCCGCCCGCCCGGGCCCGTCGACGACCCGGAGGCGACGCTCGAGTCGGTCAAGGGGCGGCTCGTCGTGGACAGCTCCTACAGCCGGCTGACCCCCTTCCTCGGGGCGCGGAAGGTCGCGGTGAGCGTCGACGGGCTGCCGTGGCGCTTCGCCTGGGGCCGGACGCCGATCGACCTGCCCGCCGGCCGGCACCTCGTCGAGATCGAGGTCGAGCCCGGGCGCACCGGTCGCCGCCCCTGGGGGCAGGTCGCCGACGCCGTCCCCGTCGCCGCGGGCAACACCGTCGAGGTCTTCTACCGCGCGCCCGCCCTGCCCCGCCTGGCCGGGTCGCTGGGCCCCGACCGCCAGCGCACCGCCGGCTCCGCCCTCTGCGCGGCGCTCCTGCTCCTCGCCGGCGTCGCCGCCCTGGCGCTCCTCGTCCTCGTACTGGCCCTGCTCCTCGCCTGAGCGCGCCCCCGTTCCGCGAGCGAGGGGCGCCCTCGGTCGGCTAGACGAGCGAGGGGCGCCCCTCGCCGGAACGCGGCAGGGCTCGATTCCGAGCGAGGGGCACCCTCGCTCGGAATCGAAGCGAGCGGCACGTCCCGCAGGCGACGACGCGTGTCGACCATGCGCGGGGCGCCCGTCGTGGCCGGCGACGATGATCAGGAGCGCGTGGTGCACGCCGGACGTGCCGGCCGGGTGGATGCCGCGCCCCTGATCTCGCGCCACTCGGCCGGCCACCCGGCCGCGCGCCGTCGCCGTGCCCGGCTGGGACACTGGCGCCGTGTCCCCGAGCCCGGCCCTGACCTCCCCGCTCGACGTGTCCCCGACCGCCCCGGAGCTGCCCGTCCTCGCGGCACCGCCCGGCACCGGGACGCTCCCGCCGGGGCTGATCGCGACGATCGTGGTCGTCGCGATCGTCGTCGTGCTGCTGATCATCCTGGGCGTCGGGCTCTACCTGCGGCGACGCCGGCAGGTCTCGCTCGCCGAGCCCGAGACCGAGGAGCCGGCGAAGCCGACCAAGGGCACCTACCAGGCCGGCGGCGGGTTCAACTTCAGCGCCGGCAGCGGCGGCTCGACGCTGAGCCCCCCTCGCCCGGAGCCCACACCGGAACCGGCCGAACGCCCGGAGGCCGGCGGCCCGCAGGGCACGGCCCCGCCCGGCGCCGCCGACGCGCCCCCGGCCACCGGCCCCACCACCACGCCCGACGTCCCCGACACCGCGGCCACCGGCCCCGGCGTGCTCGACGAGCCGGGGCTCGCCGGCCCCCAGGCGACGTCGCCGCCCGAGGCCGCGGAGGCGCCGCCGGCGCCCGCCGAGCCGGCGACACCCGCGACCGACGAGACGCCGGCGGCTCTCGCCCCGACCGGCGAGCCCACCGCCGAGCCCACCGCCGAGCCCACCGCCGAGCCCACCGCCGAGCCC
>NZ_BAABHO010000068.1:0-25036 GCF_039542135.1 Actinomycetospora chlora | reverse complement strand
GCCGAGCCCACCGCCGAGCCCACCGCCGAGCCCACCGCCGAGCCCACCGCCGAGCCCACCGCCGAGCCCGACACGGCCACCACCGGGCCCGGTGTGCTCGACGAGCCCGTCGCGGCGGGTCCGCAGGCGACCGCGCCCCCGGAGGCCGACACGGCCTCGCCGGACACCGAGGTCGTCGCGCCCCCGACCGGGGACACCGTCGCCCCCGCGGCGCCGACCGAGGAGATCGCGCCGGCCGAGGGCCGTCTCGAGCGCCTACGCGGGCGGCTCGGGCGCTCCCGCTCGACGCTCGGGCAGGGCCTGCTCGGCCTGCTCGGCGCCGGTGACCTCGACGAGGACTCCTGGGAGGAGGTCGAGGACACGCTGCTCCTGGCCGACCTCGGCTCGGCGACGACGCAGCAGGTCGTGGCCAAGCTGCGCGAGCGGATCGCCTCGCGCGGGGTGCGGACGCCCGACCAGGCCCGCGAGCTCCTGCGAGAGGTGCTGGTCGAGGAGCTCGGCCCCCAGATGGAGCGCTCGGTGCGCGCGCTGTCCCACGACGGGCGCCCCGCGGTCGTGCTCGTCGCCGGCGTCAACGGCACCGGCAAGACCACCACCACCGGCAAGCTCGCCCGCGTGCTCGTCGCCGACGGCTTCGTCGTGCTGCTCGGCGCCGCCGACACGTTCCGCGCGGCCGCCGCGGAGCAGCTGGCGACGTGGGGCGAGCGGGCCGGGGCCGAGACCGTCCGTGGGCGCGAGGGGGCCGACCCGGCCAGCGTCGCGTTCGACGCCGTCAAGCGCGGCACGGAGTCCGGCGTCGACGCGGTCCTGCTCGACACCGCCGGCCGGCTGCACACCAAGACCGGACTCATGGACGAGCTGGGCAAGGTCAAGCGCGTCGTCGAGCGTCAGGCCGAGGTCGACGAGGTGCTGCTCGTCCTCGACGCCACCACCGGCCAGAACGGCCTGACGCAGGCGCGCGTGTTCGGCGAGGTCGTCGACGTCACCGGCGTCGTGCTCACCAAGCTCGACGGCACGGCCAAGGGCGGCATCGTGTTCCAGGTCCAGCGCGAGCTCGGGGTGCCGGTGAAGCTGGTCGGACTCGGCGAGGGTCCCGACGACCTCGCGCCCTTCGAGCCCGAGGCGTTCGTGGACGCGCTGCTGCGGTAGCTGTCGGGGGGCGCTCCTACCGTGCGCGCATGGCCATCGCCCGACTGCAGCTGACCGCTCTCGACTCGCCGGCGCCGCTCGCCCTGGCGCGCTTCTACTCGACGCTCACCGGCCTGCCCGTGGGCCCGACGGACGACGACTGGGTCGAGCTCGACGCCGGCGGGGGTCCGACGCTGGCCTTCCAGCTCGCGCCCGCCCGCCGGGCGCCGGACTGGCCGGCCGAGGGGGCCCTGCAGGCCCACCTCGATCTCGAGGTGGACGACCTCGACGCCGGCGAGGCCGCCGTCCTCGAGGCCGGCGCGACGAAGGCGGAGCACCAGCCGGGCACGACCTTCCGCGTCTTCCTGGACCCCGACGGCAACCCGTTCTGCCTCGTCCTCGCCTCGTGAGAGGCTGTGCTCCGTTCGGGCGCCGCTGACCACGTCGGTGGTGGCCCTGATCGCGCAGCGTCATGACGCACGTCTCGTCGGGAGCAGTAACGCTCCGGTTCGTCCCCCTGCGAAACACAACCGTCACATGGTTCGGCGGGCTGTTAACTGCTGTGAAACGACCGGCGCAGCTGCGCGAAACACGGCGAACCCATTCTCTCCTCGCAGTGAGCACGACAGGAGCAGGAGGGACGAGCGAACGTGCCCGAACTCAACGCAGGTAGTACCGCGTGGGTCCTCGCCAGCGCTGCGCTGGTGATGCTGATGACCCCCGGTCTGGCCTTCTTCTACGGCGGCATGGTCCGCTCCCGCAGCGTCCTCAACATGCTCATGATGAACTTCATGTGCCTGGCGATCGTCGGGGTGCTGTGGTGCCTCTACGGCTTCTCGCTGGCGTTCGGCAACGACGCCTTCGGGGGACTCATCGGGAACTTCCAGTTCGTCGGTCTCGGTGGGATGGGCAGTGCCGATGCGCCGACGCTGATCGGGACGGCCCCGGACACGATCCCGATCTGGGCCTTCGCGATGTTCCAGCTGATGTTCGCGGTGATCACCCCGGCGCTGATCTCGGGCGCGCTGCCCGACCGCGTCAAGTTCTGGGGCTGGTCGCTGTTCGTCGCCCTCTGGGTGACCATCGTCTACTTCCCGGTCGCCCACTGGGTGTTCGCGTTCGACGGCAGCACCGCCGAGACCGGCGGTTGGATCGCCAACCAGCTCGGCGGCTGGATCACCACCGACGGCGCGACGCTCGACTTCGCCGGTGGTACCGCGGTCCACATCAACGCCGGTGCGGCGGGCCTCGCGATCGCGCTGGTCGTCGGCAAGCGCCGCGGCTGGCCGCGTGACCCGGGCCGTCCGCACAGCCTGCCCTTCGTGCTCCTGGGTGCGGCGCTCCTGTGGTTCGGCTGGTTCGGCTTCAACGCCGGCTCGGCGCTGGGTGCGAACGTCAACGCCGCCATCGCGTTCTCCAACACCATGCTCGCCACCTCGGCCGCCGTCATCGGCTGGCTGATCGTCGAGCAGGTCCGCGACGGCAAGCCCACCACCCTCGGTGCCGCCTCCGGTGCGGTCGCCGGTCTGGTCGCCATCACCCCGGCCTGTGCGTTCGTCAACCCGATCGGTGCCCTCGCGGTCGGTCTCGTCGCCGGCCTGCTCTGCGCCCTCGCGGTGTCGCTGAAGTTCAAGCTCGGCTTCGACGACTCCCTCGACGTCGTCGCGGTCCACCTCATCGGTGGCCTCTGGGGCACGCTGTCGCTGGGCTTCTTCGCCACCACGTCGCTGAACTCCAGCAGCGCGGACGGGCTGTTCTACGGCGGCGGGTTCAGCCAGCTGCTCATCCAGCTCATCGCCGCGGTCTCGGTGCTCGTCTACTCGTTCGTGGTGACGCTGATCCTCGCGACGATCGTCAAGGCCACCGTGGGTCTGCGAGTCTCTGACGAGGACGAGAGCACCGGCATCGACGAGTCCCAGCACGCGGAGTCCGGGTACGACTACTCCGGTCTGCGCATCGGCGGCGGCTCGGGCTCGCTCTTCGAGCACACGACCGCCAGCGACCGCGTCCCCGCTACCCCGAGGGAGGGCTCGACACCGTGAAGATGGTGACCGCGATCATCAAGCCGTTCGTGCTGGAGGACGTCAAGGGCGCCCTCGAGCAGCTCGGGGTCCTGGGCATGACGGTCAGCGAGGTCCAGGGCTACGGCCGCCAGAAGGGCCACACCGAGGTCTACCGCGGCGCGGAGTACTCGGTGGACTTCGTCCCGAAGGTCCGCATCGAGGTCGTCACCGACGACACCACCGTGGAGAAGGTCGTCGACGCGATCGCCGAGACCGCCCGCACCGGCAAGATCGGTGACGGCAAGGTCTGGGTGACCCCCGTCGAGACCGTGGTGCGCGTGCGCACCGGTGAGCGCGGGGCCGACGCCCTGTAGCCCACGGCGACGAGGACGGCGCCGGGTCCCCACTGGGGGCCCGGCGCCGTCGTCGCAGCACGAGATCGGCCGGGGGACCGGGCAGCAACGGGAGCTGCCGGAGAGGACTGTGGGGACGGATGGCGACGGACGCGGAGCGCAGCGGAGCCGGACCAGCGCGCTCTGCCGCGGAGCGCAGCGGAGCCGGACCTGCGCGTTCTGCCGCGGAGCGCAGCGGAGCCGGACCGGTGCCGTCGAGCCTGGACGACGAGCGCGGCACGACCAACGGCGACGCCGTCGACCTCGTGCGTGCCCGCGCCGCCCTGCTCGACCCGCCGCCGGGGGCCCGACGTCTCGGCCCGGCGGCGCTGCGCGAGGCCATGGTCGAGCTGCACGACTTCTGGCTCTCGTCGCGGGCCGCCGCGGTGGGCGTCGGGGAGGGATCGGCGCTGGTCGCGGTGGGTGCGCTGGGCCGGCGGGAGCTGGCGCCGCACTCGGACCTCGACCTCGTGCTCGTCCACGACGGCCGCCGCAACGGCCGCGAGCAGATCTCCCGTGTGGCCGACGCGCTGTGGTACCCGCTGTGGGACGCCGGCGTGGGGCTGGACCACTCGGTGCGCACCGTCGGCGAGGCCATCGAGGTGGCCACGACGGACCTGCGGGTGGCGCTGGGCCTGCTGGAGGTCCGCCACCTCGCCGGCGACCCGGAGCTCGCCGAGCGCCTCGCCGCCACCGCCCGCCAGGCGTGGCGGGCCGGCATCCGCAACCGGTTCGACGACCTCGTGGCGGCCACCGAGTCACGGTGGGAGCGCTCCGGCGAGGTGGCGCACCGCATCGAGCCCGACCTCAAGAACGGTCACGGCGGCCTGCGCGACATCCAGCTGCTCGACGCCCTCGCCGCGGCGCAGCTGGTCGACCGGCCGACCGTCGACGTCCAGGACGCGCGGCGGCTGATGCTCGACCTGCGCGTGGAGCTGCACCGGCGGGCCGGACGCGCCCGTGACGTGCTGCAGGCCGAGGACGCCCACGAGGTCGTCGCCGCGGCCGCGGCGGACCTCGGCGTCACCGACCGGTTCGACCTGGCGCGCGCCGTGTCCGGCGCCGCGCGCACCGTCGTGTTCGCCACCGACACCGCCCTGCGCTCGGCACGCGCCGCCCTGCCGCGCCGGGGCCTCGCGGCGCTGCGGCGCGCCCCGGCCCGCCGCCCCCTCGACGACGGCGTCGTCGAGCACGCCGGCGAGGTGGTGCTCGCCCGCGACGCGCAGGTTTCGCGCGACCCGGCTCTCGTGCTGCGCCTCGCCGCGACCGCCGCGCGGACCCGCCTGCCGATCGCCGCGAGCACGCTGCACCGCCTCGCCGAGGCGGCGCCCGAGCTGCGCGAGCCGTGGCCGCGGGCCGCGCTCTCCGAGCTGCTCGCCCTGCTCGGGGCCGGCGACGGCATGGTCGACGTCGTCGAGGCCCTCGACCGCACGGGGCTGTGGGGCCGGCTCGTCCCCGAGTGGGGGGCGGTGCGCGACCTGCCGCCCCGCGACCGCCAGCACGTCTGGACCGTCGACCGGCACCTCGTGGAGGTCACGCGGCGGGCGGCCGAGCTGACCACGCGCGTCTCCCGGCCGGACCTGCTGCTGCTCGGCGCGCTGGTGCACGACATCGGCAAGGGGCGCGAGGAGGACCACTCCGAGGTCGGCGAGCGCCTGGCCCGCCACATCGGGCGGCGCCTCGGGCTGTGGCCCGCCGACGTCGAGACCCTCGCCGCGATGGTGCGTCACCACCTGTTGCTGCCCCACACCGCGTCGCGGCGCGACCCCGAGGACCCGGCGACCGTCGAGCGCGTCGTCGAGACCCTGGGCGCCGACCCGGTGCTGCTGGAGCTGCTGCACGCGCTCGCCGAGGCGGACTCGCTCGGCACCGGGCCCGGGGTGTGGACGCCGTGGCGCGCGACGCTCATGGGCGACCTGGTGCGGCGGTGCCGCGTCGTCATGTCGGGCGGGCCGGTGCCCGGGCCGTCGCCGCTGTCGGAGGACGCCCTCGCGCTGGCGCGCTCGGTGGCCGAGACCGGGCGGCCCGAGGTGTCGGTCAGCGGTGAGGGCGAGCTGACGACGATCACGATGACGGTCGCGGCGCCCGACCGGCCCGGCCTGCTCTCGCGGGCGGCGGGGGTGCTGGCGCTGCACTCGCTGCAGGTCCACACCGCCGACCTCGGCGAGCACGACGGCGTCGCCGTCGACGCGTTCACCGTGTCCCCGCGGTTCGGTCGCCTGCCCGAGGCGTCGCTGCTGCGCGAGGATCTCGTGCGGGTGCTGCGCGGCTCGCTCGACCTGCCCGCGCGCCTCGCGGCCAAGGAGCGCGACTACGACCGTCCGGGCCCGGCGCCCGCCCCGAGCCGCGTGCTGTGGTTCGACGACGAGGCCACCGGCGCCGTCGTGCTCGAGCTGCGCACCAGCGACCGCATCGGCCTGCTCTACCGCGTCGCCGCGGCGCTCGAGGCCGAGGACCTGGACGTGCGCTGGGCGCGGGTGTCCACCCTCGGCAGCTCGGTGCTCGACGCGTTCTGCCTCGAGACCACCGAGCACGAGGGTCTGGACCCGGACCGCCGGCGCCGGGTGGAGGAGGCGGTCCTCGGGGCCGCGGCAGACGGCCGCCCCGCGGAGCCCAGCCCGTCGGGGTGATCGCCCCGGCCTACACCTCGACGGTGGACAGGTGCTCGGACGGGAAGAAGTACGCGTTGCGGCCGTCCGGCGTGACGGTGATGTGGGACGGCCAGGGGTAGGTGACGGTCCCCTGCCGCGAGACGGTGGTGCTCGCCGTGTCGACGGTGGAGACGAGGTTGGTCTCGTCGTCGCGGAGGGAGAAGGAGGTCGTCGCGACGACGACCCGGGCGCCGTCGGGTGTCACCCCGACCCCGGAGACCGTCCCGTTCCGGAGCGGAACGGTCGCAACGCCGAAGGTGGCCGTGTCGACGACGAGCAGCGAGGGGTTTCCCGAGCCACCGTCGACGGCCGAGTAGACGTGGCGGCCGTCGGGCGCCACGCGGACGCCGAACGCGCCCGTGCCGGCCGCGGCCGGGTACCGGGCGCTGACGGTGTTCGTGGCCGTGTCGATCACGGCGAGCCCCGAGCTCGTCGCGACATAGGCCCGGCGGCCGTCGGGCGACAGGGCCATCGCCATCGCGCCGGGCAGGTCGTCGACCGTGGCCGTCACGGTGTTGCTGGCCGCGTCCACCACCGACACCGCGCCCGCGCCGAACCCGTCGACGACGTAGACCTGCGCCCCGTCCGGGGCGACCTCGACGTCGCTCGGACTCCTCACTGGCACCGACGCGGCGACGGCCTGGGTCGCTCGGTCGATGACCACGAGCGCGTCGGCGCCGGGTTGGGCGCGCGTGACGTAGCCGCGTCGCCCGTCCGGACTCAGGGCGACGTCGGTGAGGTTGCCGGGGACGTCCACCGGGATGCCTTGCTGCGGATCCGTCGCGTCGACGTCGATGTCCATCACCCCGGCCCGGGAGTCGAGGCCGTTGGTGACCAGGAGCCCGGTGCGCGCGTCGGGGCCGAGGGCGAGGTGCGTCCCGGCGCGGGCGAGGGAGGTGACGGATGCCTCGCCGACCCCGCCGCCACCGACGACCGCGATCACGATCCCCACGAGGGCGAGCGCTCCGAGCGCCACGAGCCCGCCCACCGTGCCGGGACGCCGGTACCAGGAGCGTCGGGGTGGTCGGGACCGCAGCGGCGGCAGGGGAGGCACCGATCGGAGACGCACGGGTGGCGCGGCGGCGGAGCGCGTCTTGGCCCGGGACTCGCGGGCCCGCGGCGGCGACGGCGCCGGGCGAGGGGTGGCCGGCCGCTCGGGAGCACCCCGGGCTGCGGCGGCCAGGGCGCCGGCGGTCGCGTGGCGCCGGTCGGGGTCCTTGGCCATCGCCGTCGTCACCACGTCGTCGAGCCCCCGCGGGAGGTCAGGCCGCAGGGACGACGGGCGCGGGGGCGGTTCGTGGACGTGGGCCTGCAGCAGCTGCAGGAAGTCGCCGGTGAACGGGGTCCGGCCCGTCAGCAGTTCGTGGAGCACGCAGCCCAGGGCGTACACGTCGACGCGGTGGTCGCCGCCCGCGCCGAAGCGCTCCGGCGCCATGTAGGCCGCGGTGCCCGACACCATCGACGAGCTGCGCGAGTTCGTGAGCAGGTTCGCGGCGATGCCGAAGTCGATGAGGTACGCGAAGTCGGGGCCCCCACCCCCGGCCAGCAGGATGTTGTGGGGCTTGACGTCGCGGTGGACCAGGCCCTCGGCGTGCGCCGCGTCGAGGGCGCCGGCGACCTGGGCGACGAGGTCCACGGCACGGGAGGGGTCGAGCGGGCCGTTCCGCGCGAGGTGGGACGCCAGGTCCGTGCCGTCGACCAGCCGCATGTCCAGGTAGGGCTGGCCGTCGATCTCGCCGTAGTCGTGGATGGGGATGACGTGCGGGTCGCGCAGGCGGGCCGCGAGCTCGGCCTCGCGCAGGAAGCGGCGCTGGAAGTCGGGGTCGGCGGCCAGCCCGGCGGGGAGGCGCTTGAGCGCGACCTCGCCGCGGTTCTTGCGGGTGTCGATCGCCCGGTGGACCTCGCCCATCCCGCCGCGGCCGATGAGCCCGACCAGCTCGTAGGGGCCGAACCGCTCGCCGGGCACCGCGTCACCCTAGCGGCACGTCCTGCTCCACCCGGCCGAATCGAGGGCCGGGGGGCGGCGACCATTACGCTGGGAGGCCATGGCCGGGTCCCGACCCGGTCGCTGTCGCGCCGCCGGTGAAGCGAGGAGAGCGAGCGCCGTGTTCGACACCCTGTCC
The DNA here is from genome assembly GCF_039542135.1 of Actinomycetospora chlora. Lineage (NCBI taxonomy): Bacteria > Bacillati > Actinomycetota > Actinomycetes > Pseudonocardiales > Pseudonocardiaceae > Actinomycetospora > Actinomycetospora chlora. Next base: position 16,739 of record NZ_BAABHO010000068.1, on the reverse strand, counting down.
GACCGCCTCACGTCGGTCCTGTCCGACCTGCGCGGCAAGGGTCGGCTCTCCGAGTCCGACATCGACACGACGTGTCGCGAGATCCGCATCGCGCTGCTCGAGGCGGACGTCGCGCTGCCGGTGGTGCGCGGGTTCGTCAAGCAGGTCAAGGAGCGGGCCCGCGGAGCGGAGGTCTCCGAGGCGCTGAACCCGGCCCAGCAGGTCGTCAAGATCGTCAACGAGGAGCTCGTCGGCATCCTCGGCGGCGAGACCCGCCGCCTGCGGTTCGCCAAGAACCCGCCGACGGTGATCATGCTCGCCGGCCTCCAGGGTTCCGGCAAGACGACCCTGGCCGGCAAGCTCGCGCACTGGCTCAAGGGCCAGGGCCACACCCCGATGCTCGCGGCCTGCGACCTCCAGCGACCCAACGCCGTCAACCAGCTCCAGATCGTCGGCGAGCGTGCCGGGGTCGAGGTGTTCGCGCCCGAGCCGGGCAACGGCGTCGGCGACCCGGTCGACGTGGCCCGCCGCGCCGTGGCCGACGCGAAGACCCGCCAGTACGACGTCCTCGTCGTCGACACCGCGGGTCGCCTCGGTGTCGACGAGGAGCTGATGCGCCAGGCCGCGGACATCCGCGACGCCGTGTCGCCGGACGAGACGCTGTTCGTCCTCGACGCCATGGTCGGCCAGGACGCGGTCAACACCGCCGAGGCGTTCCGGGACGGCGTCGGCTTCTCCGGCGTGGTGCTCACCAAGCTCGACGGTGACGCCCGCGGTGGTGCCGCGCTGTCGGTCCGCGAGGTCACGGGCGAGCCGATCCTCTTCGCGTCCAACGGCGAGAAGCTCGACGAGTTCGACGTCTTCCACCCGGACCGCATGGCCTCGCGCATCCTCGGGATGGGCGACGTCCTGACCCTCATCGAGCAGGCCGAGCAGGCCTTCGAGGAGGGGCAGGCCGAGAAGGCCGCCCAGAAGATGTCCGAGGGCGACCTGACGCTCGAGGACTTCCTCGAGCAGATGATGGCCGTCCGCAAGATGGGCCCGATCGCCAACGTCCTCGGCATGCTGCCGGGCGCGGGGCAGATGAAGGACCAGCTCGCCGGCCTCGACGAGAAGCACCTCGACCGCGTCCAGGCGATCATCCGCGGCATGACGCCCGCCGAGCGCGAGGACCCGAAGATCATCAACGGGTCCCGGCGGCTGCGCATCGCCAACGGCTCGGGCGTCGGTGTCTCGGACGTCAACCAGCTCGTCGAGCGGTTCTTCGAGGCCCGCAAGATGATGAAGAACATGGCCGGCCAGTTCGGGCTGCCGGGCATGGGCGGGGGCCGCAAGGGCAAGCGCCAGGCCGCGAAGGCCGCGGTGAAGTCCCGCAAGGGCCCGAAGCAGATGCCGGCGATCGCCGGCATCGCCAGCGAGAGCACCGGGAGCACCGGCCAGGACCGCGGTCAGCGCTCCGTCGGCAGCTACCAGACCCCGGGGCTCAACCAGCTCCCGCCCGCCCTGGCGGGCATGAACGAGCTGCCGCCCGGCTTCGACCCCGGCGCCCTGTCGTTCCCCGGCACCAACGCCGGCAACGCCGGCCCGCGCGGCGGTGGCGGCAAGAAGGGCAACAAGAAGAAGCGCAAGTAGTCAGCCGTTCAGCCACTTCTCCCGCCGGCGCGGCGAGGCCCGCGACAGCCAGGCGTCCTGGACGATCTCGGCGAGCTCCTCGCGCGGGATCCGGTGGAGGTGGGCGGCGCGCAGGAGCACCGAGAGGTGCCCGTCGAAGCGTGGCGTGGTGAAGAACGGCGTGGTGGGGTCGCGCACCAGGGCGTCCTTGTCCTCCTCCGACTCCACCCAGAACATGATCACGTCGGGGTACTTCTCCCCGGTCCCGGGATCGGCGGCGTCGGGCTGCGGGGTCCGGAAGAACACGAACGACTTCCCGCCCACCTGGTAGATCGTGTTGCCCTTCGGCCCCTCGAGGGCGGTGACGTGCGGCATCGCCGCCGCGAGGGCGTGGACGTCGTCGACGGTGCTCACGCGAGCCGCGCGGTGATGTCGTCGACCCGGCGCAGGGGGCCGGGCAGATCGTCCGTGGGCGGCACGGCACCTCCTCGTCGCATGCCTGGGTCAGGTATACGGCTCGCGGGCGCCGGAGCGAGGAGGTGGCCCCCGCGCGGTGCGCCGACGGCTACCCTCCGCGGCATGTCGCATCCCCCGCTGCACCTGCGCGGCGTGCTGCTCGACGGCACCGCCGAGGGCGAGCACGTCGGCGAGCTGTGGGTCACCGCCGAGGGGCGCATCAGCCGGGACCCGGTCCCGGACGCGGAGACCGTCGTCGACGGCGGGTGGATCCTCCCGGGCCTCGTCGACGCCCACTGCCACGTCGGCATCGGGCCGGACGGCCCCGTCGACCTGGAGACCGCGCGCGAGCAGGGCCACGTCGACGCGGCGGCGGGCGCGCTGCTGCTGCGCGACTGCGGCAGCCCGATCGACACCCGCCCGCTCGACGACGACCCGCGGATGCCCGAGATCGTCCGCGCGGGCCGTCACCTGGCCCGCCCGAAGCGCTACATCCGCGGGCTGCCGATCGACCTCGAGCCGGACGAGCTGCCGGCCGCGGTCGCCGAGCAGGCGCGCGCGAACCCGTGGGTGAAGCTGGTCGGCGACTGGATCGAGCGCGAGGCGGGCGACCTCGCGCCGCTGTGGCCGGACGACGTCCTGCGTGCGGCGATCGACGCGGCGCACGCGGAAGGGGCGCGGGTGACCGCGCACGTCTTCGGCGAGGACGCGCTGCCCGGGCTGATCGGCGCGGGTATCGACGGCATCGAGCACGGCACGGGCCTGACGGACGAGACGATCGCGATGATGGTCGAGCGGGGCACGGTGCTGGTGCCGACGTTGATCAACGTCGAGAACTTCCCGTCGTTCGCCGACGCCGCCGGCGAGAAGTTCCCCCGCTACGGCACGCACATGCGGGAGCTCTACGAGCGCGCGCCGGCGACGATCGCGGCGGCCGTCGAGGCGGGCGTGCGGGTCTTCGCGGGCACCGACGCCGGCGGGGGCATCGAGCACGGCCGGATCGTCGACGAGGTCGCCGCGCTGGCGGGCGTGGGCCTCGGGCCCGCGCGCGCCCTGGCCGCCGCCTGCGGTGACGCCCGGGCCTGGCTGGGCCGTCCCGGGCTCGTCGACGGCGCCCCGGCCGACCTCGTCGCCGTCGAGGGCGACCCCCGGGCCGACGTCGACCTGCTGCGATCGCCGTCGCTCGTCCTGCGGGCGGGCACGCGGCTCTGACGGTCAGCGTCGGGCGGGCAGGCGGCGCGACAGCGCGATCGCGACGACGAGCACCCCGGCGATCACCAGCAGGGCGTCGGAGAACGGGGCGCCGGCGCCGTCGTGCAGCGGGTTCCACGAGCCCCCGGCCCCGGCGGTGCGGGCCGCGAGCACGGTCCCGAGCACCGCGGCGCCCGTCCCGCCGCCGAGGAAGAACGCGCCCTGGTAGAGCCCGAGGCCGACGCCCGCGTGCTCGGCGGGGACGGCCGCGGCGGCCGCGTTGATCAGGGGTGAGGTGATCGACGCGAGCGCGACCCCGACGAGGAACGTGACCGCGCTGAGCAGCAGCGCCGACCCGCCCGCGGCCGTCGACAGCGTCAGCACCGCCGCAGCGAGCAGCGCCAGCCCGGTGCCGACGAGGCGGCGCGGGCCGAGGCGGTCGGAGAGCCGGCCGGCGGGGGAGGACAGCGCGGCGACGGCGACGGCGCCCGGGAGCAGGACGAGGCCCACGTGGCCGACGCCGAGCCGGTTCACCGTCGCGACCAGCAGCGGGACCAGCAGGATCGTGCCCAGGTAGCAGAACATCGCCAGGAAGCCGACGGCCACCGCGGTGACGAAGGGCCCGTGGGTGAGCAGCGCCGGCGGCGCGAACGGGTGCGGCGCGCGGCGGATCCACAGCGCGAACGCCCCGGCGAGCGCCACCGCCGCGAGGACCGCGCCCCACGACGACGCGGCGCCGAGCCCCACCTGCTGCGCGCGCGTGAGCCCGAAGAGCCCGAGCCCGACCGCCGCGCCGAGCAGCGCGCCGCCCACGACGTCCACACGGCGCCACGAGACGGGCGTGTCCGGGCGCGCGTCGGGCAGCACCCGGGGCGCGAGGACCAGCAACGGCGCCGACAGCAGCGCCGCGCCGAGGAACGGCCACCGCCACCCGGCCGCCTCGGCCAGGATCCCGGCCAGCGGCGGCCCGAGTGCCTGCCCCGCGCCAACGCCGGTGCCGACGATCCCGAACCCGAACCCGCGGCGTCCGGCCGGCAGCGAGCGAGCCACCGCCACCGAGCCCAGCGCCGGCACCGCCGCGCTGCCCGCGCCCTGCAGCACCCGCCCGACGAGGTGCAGGCCGATGTCCGGTGCGAGCCCGGCGAGCACCGACCCGACGAGGAACACCGCCAGCCCGGCGGCGAACACCCGCCGGATGCCGAAGACGTCCGCGACCCGCCCGTAGAGCGGGGTGGCCACGGCGAAGGCCAGCGAGAACGCCGTCACCACCCAGGCGAGGCCGCCGGGGGAGGCGGCGAAGTCCCGGCCGATCTCGGGGACCAGGACGAGCACCATGCTGTTGGCGAGCACCGCGGTGGCCACCGCGACCAGCAGCACCCCGAGGAGCAGGCCGACGCGGACGGGAGCGTCGGCGGGGGCCGGCCGGAGATCGGTCACACCGGACAGACTGCGCCTTCGAGTGCGCTCGAGGTCAAGGGGCTGATCTAGGCTGGGCGCGTGCCGACCCTCGACCTCAACGCCGACCTCGCCGAGGGCTTCGGGACGTGGTCGCTGACCGACGACGACGCCCTCCTCGAGGTCGTGACCTCGGCGAACGTCGCCTGCGGCTTCCACGCCGGCGATGCGGCGACCATGCGCCGCGTCTGTGCCCGGGCCGTCGAGAACGGCGTGGTGATCGGCGCGCAGGTGTCCTACCACGACCTCGCGGGCTTCGGGCGCCGCTTCGTCGACGCCGACCCCGACGAGCTCACCGCCGACCTGCTCTACCAGGTGGGTGCGCTGCGGGAGTTCGCCCGCGCGGCGGGTGGCGAGGTGCGCTACCTCAAGCCGCACGGGGCGCTCTACAACGCCGTGGTGCACCACGACGCCCAGGCCGCCGCCGTCGTCGAGGCCGCACGGGTGGCGGGGCTGCCGGTGCTCGGGCTGCCGGGATCGCGGTTCCTGGCCCGGGCGCGGGAGGCGGGCCTGACGACGTACGGCGAGGCGTTCGGCGACCGCGGCTACACCCCCGAGGGCACCCTCGTGCCGCGCCGCGAGGACGGCGCCCTGCTCCCCGACGCCGACGCGGTCGTCGAGCGGGCGCGGCGCCTGGCCGCGGACGGCGTGATCGTCGCCGTGGACGGGACGGAGATCCGCGCCGAGGCCGCCTCGCTGTGCCTGCACGGCGACACCGCGGGCGCCGTCGAGTCGGCCCGCCGGGTCGCGGAGGCCCTGCGCGCCGCGGGGGTCACCCTCGCGCCGTTCGCGGGATAGGGCGTCTGGCACAATCGATCGGTCGCCGTGTCCCGCCGCGGGTGGGCGCGGCCGCGCACGAGCGGGCACGCCGTCCCCGGGGAATCCTCCCCGGCCGGGCGGCCCCGAGCATCGACCGAGGAGCACTCGTCAGTGGCTGTCAAGATCAAGCTGGCCCGCATGGGCAAGATCCGCGAGCCCCACTACCGCGTGGTGGTGGCGGACGCCAAGAACCGTCGTGACGGTCGCGTCATCGAGCAGATCGGCGAGTACCACCCCAAGAGCCAGCCGAGTGACATCAAGATCAACTCGGAGCGCGCGCAGTACTGGCTCGGCGTCGGTGCCATCCCCACCGAGCCGGTGCACAGCCTGCTGAAGATCACCGGTGACTGGCAGAAGTTCAAGGGCCTCCCCGGCGCCGAGGGCAAGCTGCAGCCGCAGCCCGAGAAGGTGGACAAGCAGGCCCGCTTCAACGAGGAGCTGGCCAAGGTCACCGGCTCCGCGGAGTGAGCGAGCTCGCCGAGGCGCTGGAGCACCTCGTGCGCGGCATCGTCGCGCACCCCGACGACGTCGCGGTCGACCTCGTCACCAACCGTCGCGGGCGCACCCTCGAGGTCCGGGTGCACCCCGACGACCTCGGCAAGGTCATCGGCCGCAACGGGCGCACCGCCACCGCGCTGCGCACCGTGGTGGGCGGCATCGGCGGGCGCGGCGTGCGCGTCGACGTCGTCGACACCGACCGCTGAGCCGGTGCCCGTGACCGACCCGTCCGGCGACGAGCGCGTCGTCGGCCGGGTCGTGAAGGCCCACGGCCTGCGGGGAGAGCTCGTCGTCGAGCCCCGCACCGACAACGTCGAGGCCCGGTTCGCCCCGGGCACCGTGCTGTCGGTGCGGGGCTCGCGCAGCTCCCGGGTCGGGTCGCTGACGATCGCCGCCGCCCGCCGTCACGGCGACCGCCTGCTCGTCACGGTGGAGGAGGTCGGCGACCGCGACACGGCCGAGGCCCTGCGCACCGCCGAGCTGACGGCCCCGGCGCTCGCCGAGGCGCCCGACGACCCCGACGAGTTCCACGACCACCAGCTCGAGGGCCTCACCGCCGTGCTGACCGACGGCACGGTCGTCGGCACGGTCACCGCGGTGGTGCACGGCGCCGGCGGGGAGCTGCTCGCCATCGAGCGTCCCGGGGCCGGCGAGGCCCTCGTCCCGTTCGTCGCCGCGATCGTCCCCGAGGTCGACGTGGCCGCCGGGCGCCTCGTGCTCGACCCGCCGGAGGGCCTGCTCGACGACGGGGAGTGAGGTCAGTCCTCCTCGGTCGGCACCCCGACCGCGAGCACGCCCGGGAGCTCCGAGAGCTCGCCGGTGAGCGACTCGAGCGCACCGCGTCCGGTGAGCGACAGCGTCACGGACGCGGTCCGGCTGCCGACCGGGTCGTCCGGTCCGTCCTCGCGGTCGACGTGCATCCCGGCCACGGCGAAGCCCCGCTCGGTACAGGCGGTGAGCACGGCGCGCAGGACGCCGCGCCCGTCGCTGTAGGAGATGGTGACGTCGCGCGGCACGGTCGACGAGTGCGTCACGAGGCGCGCGAGCGGGCGGTAGCCACGGGTCACGAGGTAGTGCACGGCCGTCCCGGCCACCGCGAGCACCGGGAGCCCGGCGCCACAGGCGGTGCCGACGGCGGCGGCCGCCCAGACCGTCGCCGCGGTGGTGAGCCCGCGGACGGCGTCGCGGCGGACGAAGATCAGCCCGCCGCCGATGAACCCGATCCCGGAGACGATCTGGGCGGCGACGCGGGACGGGTCGAGGGCGACGTGCTCGGTGCCCAGCAGGTCGTCGAAGCCGTACTTCGAGATCAGCATGAAGGCGGCCGACCCGACGCCGACCAGCGTGTGCGTCCGCAGACCCGCGCTCTTGGCCGCCTGCTCGCGCTCGAGGCCGATCAGGGTGCAGAGCACCAGGGCCAGGCCCAGCGGCGCCAGCAGGCTCCACTGCTGCGGGTAGGACAGGAACTGCTCCACCCCTCGCCACCTCCCGCGCCGTCCGGGGCAGGATCGTGCCCGATGCGCATCGACGTCGTCACGATCTTCCCGGACTACCTCGCGCCCCTGGACGAGGCCCTCGTCGGCCGGGCACGGCGGGCCGGCCTGCTCGACGTCCGGGTCCACGACCTGCGCGGCTGGGCGAGCGGCGTGCACAAGGCCGTCGACGACGCCCCCTACGGCGGCGGCCCGGGGATGCTCATGACCGCGCCGGTGTGGGGCGCGGCGCTGGACGACGTGACGAGCTCGGGCGACGGCGTCCCGCGGCTGCTCGTCCCGACGCCGGCCGGCGCGCCGCTGACCCAGCGCCGCGTCGCCGGGTGGGCGGGGGAGCCGTGGCTGGTCGTGGCCTGCGGCCGCTACGAGGGCATCGACGCGCGGGTCCTCGAGGACGCGGCGACGCGGATGCCGGTGGAGGAGGTCTCGCTGGGCGACTACGTGCTCGCCGGTGGCGAGGTCGCGGCGCTGGTCGTCGTGGAGGCCGTCTCGCGGCTCGTGCCCGGGGTGCTGGGCAACCCGGAGTCGGCGGAGCTGGACTCGTTCGCGGAGGGAACGGGCGGTCTGTTGGAGGCGCCCGCGTACACCCGCCCCGAGACGTGGCGTGGCCGGGCCGTCCCGGACGTCCTGCGCGGCGGCAACCACGCCGTCGTCGACCGGTGGCGGCGCGACCGCTCCCTGGAGCGCACCGCCGCGGTGCGTCCCGACCTGCTCGACGCCCTCGTCGCGCGCCACGGCGCGGCGGCGTTCGACGCGCGGGACCGCGAGGTGCTGGCCGCGTGCGGGTACGACCCGGCCGAGGGGCACCGGGCGTCGGCATGGCAGACTGGGGAGGTTGCCGCGGACGGCGCGCGGCCCCCCGAGGGTCGCTGACCCGCCGCCCGCCGCCCGAGAACCGCCTTGGCCGGCATGCAGACGGACGCCCGTGTGGGCTCCGGCACCGGCCCGTGAGACCGCGAGGACGCTGACGATGAACGCCCTGGACGAGCTCGACGCCAAGTCGCTGCGCTCCGACGTCCCCGACTTCCGCGCCGGGGACACCGTGAAGGTGCACGTCCGGGTGATCGAGGGTTCACGCTCCCGTGTACAGGTCTTCCAGGGTGTCGTGATCCGCCGCCACGGGGGTGGGCTGCGCGAGACGTTCACCGTCCGCAAGGTCTCCTTCGGCGTCGGTGTCGAGCGCACCTTCCCGGTGCACTCGCCCAACATCGACCACATCGAGGTCGTCACCCGTGGTGACGTCCGGCGCGCGAAGCTGTACTACCTCCGTGAGCGTCGGGGCAAGGCCGCGAAGATCCGCGAGAAGCGCGAGACCACCCCGGCCTCCTGAGCCGCGCGGTCCCCGTCTCCTAGCCTGAAGCGCGTGCGCCCCCAGGAGCCCTCCGTGCCCCCGTACCCGAGCCGTCCCGAGCGGCCGGGCCCGTACGGGTCCGACGGTGGCCGGGCTCCGTCCCACGCGCGTCCGGACGACCCGGACGACCACGGTGCGGTCGATCCCTACGGCGACGTCCCCGCGCCGCCCCGGCCCGCGGCCCCGCAGGCGCCCTACGGCGCCTCCGGGTGGAGCGGATCGGACGGGTACGGGGACCCGCCGGCCGACCGGTACGACGGCGTCGGGGGGTACGGGCACCCGGGCAACGGCCTGAACGGCTACGGCGCCTCCGGACACGCCGCGCACGGGTCCAGGCCCACCGGGACGAACGGCGTCGACGGCTCCGGGAGCAACGGGCACGGCCCGGCGTCGCGGCCGGGGGGCGACGGCGGGCACCTGCGGTCCCCGTCCGGTCCACCCTGGGCGCCGGCGCCCCCGCCGCCGCCGTTCTTCGGGGTGCACCGGCCCGACGGTCGCCCGCCCGGTCCGCCGGTCGTGCCGCCCGTGTCCCCGCCCGGGTGTCACCGCGCCCCGTCGGCTCCTGCCGCGCCCGTCGCGCCCGCCGCACCGCCTCCGGCGGCACCCGAGGCCCCGACGGCGTCGTCCTCGGCGTCGTCCTCGGCGTCGTCCGGCTCGTCGTCCGACCACGGTGGCCTCGCCGGAGCGGACGGGTTCGCGTCGCGCGCGCCCCGCCCTCGCGACACCGCGTCCACCACCGGCACCACGGCGACCACCGCCACCCGCGGCGTCGGCGGCGGCGCCGGGGTCGGCCCGGGGCGTCACCGCCGCGGCCTCGGTCAGGACGACGGCGACGACGGTCCCGAACCCGGCAGCGGCCCCGGCCGGCACGGCGGCGACAAGGGCGCCGACAAGGGCGGCAAGGGCAAGAAGAAGCGCAAGGGCTCGTTCTGGCGCGAGCTGCCGTTGCTGATCGTGGTCGCGGTCGTGCTGACGTTCGTCATCCAGACGTTCCTCGCGCGGATCTACGTCATCCCGTCGGCGTCGATGGAGCGCACGCTGCACGGCTGCAACGGCTGCGCCAACGACCGCGTCGCCGTCGACAAGATCACCTACCGGTTCTCCGACCCCCGGCCGGGCGACGTGGTCGTCTTCCGCGGGCCGCCGACGTGGAGCGCCAACGACGAGGTCTCCAGCGGTGAGCCGTCGGGGAACGTGCTGGTCCGCGGCCTGCAGAGCGGCCTGTCGCTGGTCGGGCTCGCGCCGCCCAACGAGAAGGACTTCGTCAAGCGCGTCATCGCGACCGGCGGCCAGACCGTGGCCTGCTGCGACGCGCAGAACCGCGTCACGGTCGACGGCCGCCCGCTCACCGAGCCCTACATCTACTACCAGCCCAACCTCGGCCGGACGCAGGCCGACTTCGCCCCGGTGCGCGTGCCGGACGGCCAGCTCTGGGTGATGGGCGACAACCGCAACAACTCCGCGGACGCCCGCGTGCACGGGCCGATCGGCGTCACCGACGTCATCGGCAAGGCGCGCGTCATCGTGCTGCCCGTCGGCCGGTGGAGCGGCGTGCCCGACCCCGACCCGCAGGCCCAGCCGGCCGCGTTCGGTGCCCCGGCCTGGACGCAGTCCGCCCCGCTGGCGGCGGGCGTGCTCGGCGCGCTGCCCCTGGTCGGGGTGTCGCGGCGGCTGCGGCGGCGGTGGGTGTCCCACGGTGCACCGCGGGAGCCGGACGACCCCGACCCGCTGGACGGCCCCGCCACGGGGGAACCACCGCCGGCCCCCGATCCCGGCCGGTGACGGCCGGCAACGACGCGGGTCGCCGGCGCGGTGCCGGCCCGGGCACGGGCCGTCGTCCCCGTCGGCGGGCACCGCTGCCGCCGCGCACGGGGGTGCAGCCGCCCCGGGCGATCGTGCGCCGCAGCACGGAGAGCTGGGCCCTGCAGTCCGCGCTGGAGCGACACGGCCTCGGGCCGGTCGCCGGTGTCGACGAGGCCGGGCGCGGTGCGTGCGCGGGCCCGCTCGCGGTCGCCGCGTGCATCCTCCGGCCCGGTGACGCGCGCCGGTTCGAGGGCCTCACGGACTCCAAGCTGCTCACCCACGAGGAGCGGGAACGGTTCGCGGCCGTCATCGAGCGCCGGGCGCTGGACTGGCACGTCGTGCTGGTGGACCCGCCCGAGGTCGACCGTCGCGGGGTGCACGCCGCCAACATCGACGGCATGCGCCGCGCGGTCGCGCGCCTCGACGTGCGGCCGGGCTACGTGCTCACCGACGGCTTCCCCGTCACGGGCTTCGGCGTCCCGGCGCTGGCCGTGCCCAAGGGCGACCTCGCGGCGGCGTGCGTCGCGGCGGCCTCGGTGCTGGCGAAGGTCACCCGCGACCGGCTGATGACCGAGCTGCACGAGAAGCACCCGCAGTACGGCTTCGACGTCCACAAGGGCTACTGCACGCCGACGCACGGCGCAGCGCTCGCCGAGCACGGGCCGTGTGCCGACCACCGCTTCAGCTTCGTCAACGTCGCCGCGGCCGCCCGTGGCCGGAGCCAGGACGGGCTGGTCCCCGCCGTGCGCCACAATGGGGCGGTGACCGTCGACGAGGCGTCCGCAGTGAGCGGGGAGGCCGACGAGCTCGTGGAGCTGGACGCGGTGCTCGGCGGCCCGGAGGAGATCACGGGCGACGCGCCGGAGGGGGGAGAGCCGCGATGAGCGCGGAGGATCTCGAGAAGTACGAGACCGACATGGAGCTCTCGCTCTACCGCGAGTACCGCGACATCGTCGCGCAGTTCTCCTACGTGGTGGAGACCGAGCGCCGGTTCTACCTGGCCAACTCGGTCGACGTCGCCGTGCGCAACGCCGACGGCGAGGTCTACTTCGAGGTGACCATGTCCGACGCCTGGGTGTGGGACATGTACCGCCCGGCGCGCTTCGTCAAGAACGTGCGGGTCGTGACGTTCAAGGACGTCAACGTCGAGGAGCTGGAGAAGCCCGACCTCCGCCTCGACGAGGGGCCCTTCGGGAGCTGACGCCCGTCACGCGGGAGCGGGCCACGCCGCCGCGAGGGCCAGCACCTGGAGCACGGCGAACCCGACGGCGGGCGAGCGCCGGCGCCACGCCCACGAGCGGGGGCAGCACCAGACCGACCGCGCCGAGGACCTCGACCGGCCCGATCGCGGGACCACCGGCGTCGGCACGGTGTCGCCCCAGCCCGTCCTCGGCGGGAGCCCCTCGCGGCGGTGGACGAGCTCCAGCCCGCCCGCCCAGAGGTAGAACAGCGCGAGGAGTAGGGCCACGATTCCGTAGGCGATCACGTCCCGAGGCCCGGACGCGGTCGCGGGGCGGTCCAGGATCCGTGCGTAGGGGCGATGTCGTGGAGCTGTCGTCGCTGGTCGTGGACCTGCGCCAGCTGCGCTACGTCGTCGCGGTCGCCGAGGAGCGGCACTTCGGGCGCACGGCCGAGCGTCTCCACATCACCCAGCCGTCGCTGAGCCGCGCGATCGAGCAGCTCGAGCGCGATCTCGGCGTCGCGCTGCTCGAGCGGTCGCCCGCCCGCGTGGCCCCCATCGCGGCCCGCGAGGTCCTGCTCGACGAGGCCCGCACGGTGCTCGACCAGGTGGCACGGGCCCGCACGCGGGTGGTCGGGGCGGCCGGGCCGGCGCTCGGCACGCTGGGACGGTCGTGCGCACGGCGCACGAGTGCCTGCAGGCCGTCCTGTGGAACGGCAACGTGGGCCCGGTGCCGCTGGGCCACGAGCTCCCGGCCGGCCTCGTCGCCGTGCCGCTCACCGACCACCCGCCCAGCGAGCTCGTCGTCGCGTGGCGGGCCGGCGACCGGAACCCCCCTGGTGCGCGCGGTGGTCGCCGTCGCCGCGGCAGTGTTCGCGCACACCAGCCGTCCGGGTGCCGCCGCTGCCCCGTCCGGTCGTTGACGGCCGTGGGGGCGACACCGATCCGTCCCCATCCCCGGCAGGTGTCCCCAGGCGGGCGTCGCGTGCTCGCGGCGCGGCGGGCGGCCCCGGCAGCCTCGGGCGTGCCGCCGGAGTGACCGGCGGGGGAGGGGGCCGGACATGGCCACGACACGCGGGACGCCCGACCGGATGGGGCTCGGGCGGCGCGGCGAGGACGTCGCCGCCGAGCACCTCGCGGCGCGCGGGCTGGACGTGCTCGACCGCAACTGGCGCTGCCGCGAGGGCGAGCTCGACCTCGTCGCCGCCGACGGCCCGCGGGTGGTGGTCGTCGAGGTCAAGACGCGGTCGGGCACCGGGTTCGGGGTGCCGGCCGAGGCGGTGACCCCGGTGAAGGCCGCGCGCATCCGGCGGCTGGCCCAGCGGTGGCTCGCCGAACGGCACGCCGCCGGCGGATCCGGGTTCGCCGAGGTGCGCTTCGACGTGGTCGCCGTCCTGCTCGCGGCCGGCGGCGAGCCCCGCGTCGAGCACTACGAGGGGGCGTTCTGACGTGGCGCTCGCGAACGCGTGGTCGATCGGCCTGCGCGGGGTCGACGGCGAGGTCGTCGAGATCGAGGCGGACATCGGGCAGGGGCTGCCGGGCGTCTCGCTGGTCGGGCTGCCCGACGCGGCCCTCGCGGAGTCGCGCGACCGGGTGCGTGCCGCAGTGGTCAACTCGGGGGAGACGTGGCCCGCGCGGCGCATCACGCTCGCGCTGTCGCCGGCGACGCTGCCCAAGCAGGGCAGCGGGTACGACCTGGCGCTGGCCTGCTCCGTGCTCGCGGCGTCGCAGCAGGTGCCGCTGGCCGCGCTGCGCGGGGTGGTGCTGCTCGGCGAGCTGGCCCTCGACGGGCGGGTGCGCGGGGTCCGCGGGGTGCTGCCGGCGCTGCTCGCGGCCCGGCGGCTCGGCGTGGAGCGGGCCGTCGTGCCCGCGGCCGCGGCCGTCGAGGCCGGCCTGGTCGAGGGCGTCGAGGTGCTCGGCGCCGAGCACCTGTCCGACGTCCTCGCCTGGCTGCGGGGCGACCGCGGGCGGCTGGCGGCCGTGCGGACGCGGGCACGCCCGCGCGGCGGCGGCCCGCGGGAGGACCTCGCCGACGTCGTCGGCCAGGCGGAGGCCCGCCGGGCGGTCGAGGTGGCCGCGGCGGGCGGGCACCACCTGCTGATGGTCGGCCCGCCCGGGTCGGGCAAGACGATGCTCGCCCGCCGGATGACCGGGCTGCTGCCCGACCTCGACGTGGACGCCGCCCTGCAGGTGGCGGCCGTCCGGTCACTGGCGGGCGCGCTCGACCCGCAGGAGGCCCTGCCCGCCGCCCCGCCCTTCGTGGCCCCGCACCACTCGGTGTCCTCGGCGGCGCTCGTCGGCGGCGGGAGCGGGCTCGCCCGCCCGGGCGCGGTGTCGCTGGCCCACCGCGGCGTCCTGTTCCTCGACGAGATCTACGAGTTCGGCCCGCACGTGCTCGAGATGCTGCGCACGCCGCTGGAGGAGGGCGAGGTCCGCCTCGCGCGCACCGACGGCGTCGTGCGCTACCCGGCGCGCTTCCAGCTCGTGATGGCGGCCAACCCGTGCCCGTGCGCCCCGGCGCGCGACACCGACTGCTCCTGCTCGAGCCTCGAGAAGCGCCGGTACACCGCGCGCCTGTCCGGCCCGATGCTCGACCGGGTCGACCTGCGGGTGTCCCTGCGGCCCGTCGAGTCGCTGACGTGGGCGGGCTCGCCCACCGAGGGCATCGAGGGCGCCCCGGAGGACACCGCGACGGTCCGCTCACGGGTCCTGGCGGCCCGCGCCGCCGCCCGCGAGCGCTGGCGCGACGCGGGGTGGCGCACCAACGCCGAGGTGCCCGGCCCCGAGCTGCGCCGCCGCGGCCGCCTGCCGCGCGACGCCGGGGAGGTGCTGGAGCGCCAGCTGCGCACCGGGGCGATGACGGCCCGCGGCGTCGACCGGGCGCTGCGTGTGGCCTGGACGCTCGCCGACCTGCGCGGCGCACCCGGCCCGGAGCGCGCCGACATCGTCGAGGCGGTCGGCTTCAAGGGGTACGCGGACGACGCGGCGGACGAGGACCTGCCCGGTGGCGAGCAGCAGGGCCTCGACGGAGCGGTGGCGTGAGCGCCGTCGCGCCCGAGAGGGCGTCCGCGGTGGCGCGCGAGGTCCTCCTGGCCCGGGCCTACCTGTCGCGGGTGGCCGAGCCGCCGGCCCCGGCGCTCGCCGCCTACGTCGACGACGTCGGCCCGGTGGTGGCCGCGCGGCACGTGCGGGCCGGCACCACCTCGGGTCCCGGCGCCCTCCCGCCGGGCGTGGCGGCCGAGACGGCGGCGCGCCGCGACACCGACCGCGCCGGGTCCGACCTCGCCCTGCTCGCCAACCGGGGTGGGCGCCTCGTCGTGCCGGAGGACCCGGAATGGCCGGCCGCGGCGCTGGCGGGGCTCGGCGTGGTCGCGGGCGCCGACGGCGCGGACGGGCTCGAGGGCGCGCCCGCCCGCGAGGGTCCCGCCGTCCCGCTGGCGCTCTGGGCCCGCGGGCCGGGGCGCCTCGACGACGCGCCACGCGGGGCGGTCGCGATGGTCGGGGCCCGGGCGGCGACCGACTACGGCCTGTGGGTCGCCCGCGACTGGGCCGCCGACCTGGCCGACCGGGGCCTCACGGTGGTGTCGGGCGCCGCGCTCGGCATCGACGGCGCCGCCCACCGCGGGGCGCTCGCCGTCGGCGGGTCCACCGTGGCCGTCCTGGCCTGCGGCATCGACCGCGCCTACCCGCCGAGCCACGCCACGCTGCTCGACCACGTGGTACGCCGGGGGCTGGTCGTCACCGAGTACCCGCCGGGCACCACCCCCGCGCGGCACCGCTTCCTGGTCCGCAACCGCCTGATCGCGGCGCTGACCGCGGGCACGCTCGTCGTCGAGGCGGCCGCGCGGTCCGGGGCGATGCGCACGGCGCTCGTGGCGAGCGGGCTCGGGCGGGCGGTGATGATCGTGCCGGGCCCGGTGACCTCGGCGCAGTCGCTGGGGTGCCACGAGCTCGCCCGCCGCCCCGAGGTCTCCACCGTCGGGCGGGCGGCGCACGTCGTCGAGGAGGTGAGTCGAGTGGGGGACGGCTACGCCCCTCCACCGGGGAGCCCTTCGCGTCCGACGGACGGTCTTGACCCGGCTGCCATGCGTGTGTACGACGCCCTGCCCCTCCAGACGGCGCGCACAGCGGTACGCCTGGCCCACGACGCGGGGGTCGACCCGGCTGGGCTCGCCACCCACCTGAGCGAACTCGAGGCCCGCGGGCTCGCCGAGACCGACGGTGGGCGGTGGCGTCGCCGACCGGGGTGAACAGGCACAGCGCGATGAACGGTTGCGGAGCGCGACGAACGGGACCGCTCCTCGACGGTGGCCCACGGTCACCGCACAGGTCGTGGCGGTGCTTGACCGAGGCCGGTCAGGTCGAGAGTCTTCACCGCGATGACCGGCACGTTCTCTTCCGACGGCCCGACCGGGCGCCCGCTGCGGGCGTCCGCGTCACCCGGTCGAGGGCACTCTCGTGAGCTCCCCTTCGACCCGGTCACGTCGTCACGCTCCGCGTTCACCGAGACGGACGCTGCGGGCCCCGCGGAACGCCCCGGTGACTCCGCTCCGTCGGTACCGGAGCCCCGCAGCGCGGGGGCCGGGCACGGCGGGGCCCGCGGCGCGGAGGCGCACCTCGACGCCTTCGCCGCGCACCTGCGCTACGAGCGCGCGCTCTCGCCGCACACCGTGCGGGCCTACCTGGGCGACGTCACGACGCTGCTCGACCACCTGCGCGGACCGGACGCCCCCGCGGACGCCCCGGTCGACCTCGCCGACCTCGACCTCTCGGGTCTGCGGTCCTGGCTCGCCGCGGGCCGGGCGCACGGCGCGAGCCGGACCACGCTCGCGCGCCGGGCGGCCGCCGCGCGCACGTTCACCGCCTGGGCCGCCCGCACCGGGCGTGCCCCCACCGACGCCGG
>NZ_BAABHO010000067.1:0-28621 GCF_039542135.1 Actinomycetospora chlora | reverse complement strand
GGGTCCGCTCCCGCACCACGCCCAGCAGTGCAGCGGTCATCCCCCGGGCGTTGCCGCTCGCGCCACCCCGTACACGAGCGAGGGGCCCCTCCGGTCGATCTGGTCGACCGGAGGGGCCCCTCGCTCGGGACGGGGTCGGACTACGACGAGCGCCCGCGCACCACGAGGATGATCGCGATGATCGCCGCGAGGACGCCGGCGCCGACGCCCACGGGGGCGAGGCGCTTGAGGATCGCGTCGCGCGAGCTGTCGAGCAGGTCGATCGCCTCGACCTGCTGACGGCGGGGCTGGCTCGGCTGCGCGGCGGACTCGCCCGCGCTGCTCGCCGCGCCACCGACCGACGCGCCGGGCTTGGCCCCGGCGTCGCCCTTGGCCGCCTCGGCGACGGTGGTGGGCAGGGCGGCGGCCGTCGGCGCGCCCGACCCGGAGGCCACCGGGGCCGGCGCGGGCGGGGCCGTCACCGGCGCGGCGTCGCCACCGGAGGCCACGGCCTCCGGCGCCGGCGCGGTGCCGTTGCCGCCGGACGCCGCGGTGTCCGTGCCCTGCACGGTCGGCGCGGCGGAGCCGCCGGCGCTGCTGCTGCCGAACTCGTCGGCGAGGCAGGAGGCGAACTGGCCCAGGATCTTGTCGCCGACGTCGGACATGACGCCGCGGCCGAACTGCGCCGGCTTGCCGGTCACCTGCATCTCGGTGAGGACGTTGACCTTGGTCTTGCCGCCCTCGTCGGTCATCGTCAGCGTCGCCTTGGCGGACGCGGTGCCGTTGCCGCGGGAGTCACGGCCCTGGGCGTCGACGACGACCTTGTGGTTGGTCTTGTCCCGCTCGACGAAGGTGCCCTTGCCCTTGTACGTCATGGAGATCGGGCCGAGCTTGACCTTCACGGTGCCCGTGAAGTCGTCGCCCTCGTGGGAGTCGAGCGTGGCGCCCGGGAAGCACGGCGTGACCTTCTCGGGGTCGTTCAGGGCGTCGAACACGGTGTCGATGTCCACCGGGACGGTGAACTCGTTCTCGAGCTTCATGGGCGTACCTCCTGGGAGGGTGCGGTCCACGACGGCGGCCCGCCCCCGCGCGGTGCGGGAGCGGGCCGTCGGCGTGACTTGTCGGTCGTCGATCGAGAGCGTCAGCCCGCGGCCGCGAGGACGGCCCGGCCCGTGAGCACCCGTGCGAGGTGCTCGCGGTAGTCGGAACCGGCGTCCGCGTCCGCGGTCGGGCTGGTGCCCTCGGCGGCGGCCTGGGCGGCCTTGCGCACATTCTCCTCGGTCGCGGACTGCCCGACCAGGGCCGACTCGACCGACCGGGCGCGCACCGGGGTGCCCGCCATGTTGGTCAGGCCGATGCGGGCCTCGGAGATCGTGCCGCCGTCGACCTTGACGGTCGCCGCGACCGCGACGATCGACCAGGCCTGCGCGACGCGGTTGAACTTCTCGTACCGCGCGCCCCAGCCCGTGTACTTCGGGAACCGGATCTCGGTGAGGAGCTCGCCCTCGCCGATGGCGGTGGTGAAGTAGTCCTCGAAGAAGTCCGCCGCCGCCACGGTGCGGGTGCCGTTCTGGCCCGCGATGACGAACTCGGCGTCGAGGGCCAGGGCCGGTGCCGCGAGGTCGCCGGCCGGGTCGGCGTGGGCCAGGGCCCCGCCGAGCGTGCCGCGGTGGCGCACCTGCGGGTCCGCGACCGTCTTCGTCGCCTCGCTGATGAGCGCGACGTGCTGGCGCAGGGTCTCGTCACGGGTGACGTCGTAGTGCGACGTCATCGCGCCGACGACGACCTTGTCGCCCTCCTCGCGCACACCCTTGAGCTCGGGGATGCCCCCGAGGTCGATGATCAGCGACGGGTCCGCCATGCGCAGCCGCAGCACCGGCAGCAGGCTCTGGCCGCCGGCCAGGAGCTTGGCGTCGTCGCCGCCGTCGCGCAGGGCCTGGACCGCCTCGTCGACCGTGGTCGGCCGGACGTAGTCGAACTGGGCCGGGATCACAGGTGCCCTCCCTGGGTGTCGCCCTTCGAGATGTCGCTGGCGGTGGAGCCGAGGCCGGCGCCCGGCGAGGCCACGTCCGCCTCGTCGGCGCGGCCCGCGTGACCCGACGCGCTCTGGATCGCGGTCCAGACGCGGTAGGGGGTCGTCGGCATGTCGATGTCGGAGACACCGAGGTGCCGGATCGCGTCGAGCACCGAGTTCACGACCGCCGGGGTGGAGGCGATCGTCCCCGCCTCGCCGACGCCCTTGACCCCGAGGGGGTTGGTGGTCGACGCGGTCGTGGTGTTCGCGGTGTCGAAGCTGATCAGGTCGGCCGCGGTCGGCAGCGTGTAGTCGACCAGCGTCCCCGAGAGCAGGGTGCCCTGGTCGTCGTACGCGGCCTCCTCGAACAGGGCCTGCGCGATGCCCTGCGCGAGACCGCCGTGGACCTGGCCCTCGACGATCAGCGGGTTGATGACGTTGCCGACGTCGTCCACGCAGACGTACTTGTAGAGCTGCACGAAGCCGGTCTCGGTGTCGACCTCCACGGCGCACAGGTGCGTGCCGTGCGGGAACGAGAAGTTCTCCGGGTCGAACGTCGCGTGGGCGTCGATGTCGGGCTCGATGCCCTCGGGGTAGTCGTGGGCGGCGAACACCGCGAGCGCGATGTCCTGGATGCCCACACCCTTGTCGGTGCCCTTGACCGTGAACTTGCCGCCGGAGAACTCGAGGTCGCCCTCGGAGGCCTCCAGCATGTGCGCCGCGATCGGCTTGGCCTTCTCGATGACCTTCTCGGCGGCCTTGACCACCGCGATGCCACCGACGGCCAGCGAGCGCGAGCCGTAGGTGTCGAGGCCCTTGTACGACGACTGCGTGTCGCCGTGGAGGATCTCGACGTCCTCGAAGGGCACGCCCAGCTGGTCGGCGACGATCTGCGAGAACGCCGTCTCGTGGCCCTGCCCGTGCGGGCTGACGCCGACGACGACCTCGGCCTTGCCGGTGGGCTGCATCCGGATGGACGCGGTCTCCCAGCCGCCGGCGCCGTAGTCGAGCGAGCCGAGCACGCGGGACGGGGCCAGGCCGCACATCTCGGTGAACGTCGAGATGCCGATGCCGAGCTGCTTGACGTCGCCGCGCTGGCGACGCTCCTGCTGCTCGCGGCGCAGGCCGTCGTAGTCGAACATCTGCAGGGCCTGCTCGGTGGCGGCCTCGTAGTTGCCCGTGTCGTAGGTCAGCGTGCTGACCGTGGTGTACGGGAACTCCTCGTGCTTGATCCAGTTCTTCTGGCGGAACTCCATCGGCTCCATGCCGAGCTCGAGCGCCACCTCGTCCATCATCCGCTCGATGCCGAAGGTGGCCTCCGGACGGCCGGCGCCGCGGTAGGCGTCGGTGAGCGTCTTGGTGGTGAAGACGTTGGTGCAGTCGAAGCGGTACGCCGGGATCTTGTAGATCGCGTTGAACATGAACGCGCCCAGGATCGGCACACCCGGGCCGACCAGGCCCAGGTAGGCGCCCATGTCGGCGAGGAGCTTGACGTCCAGCCCCGTGATCTGCCCGTCCTTGGTGACGGACATGGTGAGGTCCTGGATCTGGTCCCGGCCGTGGTGCGCGGTCAGCAGCGACTCCGAGCGCGTCTCGGTCCACTTCACCGGCTTGCCCGTCTTCTGGGCCACCAGCAGCGTCACGACCTCCTCGGGCGCGACGGCGATCTTGCCGCCGAACCCGCCGCCGACGTCCGGCGCGATGACGCGGATCTTGTGCTCGGGCAGGCCGAGCGTCAGCGCGAGCATCGTCTTGAGGATGTGCGGCACCTGCGTCGACGACCACATCGTCAGCTGCTCGGCGTTCGGGTCCACCACGGTCGAGCGCGGCTCCATGAACACCGGCACGAGCCGCTGCTGGCGGAAACGGCGGCGCACGACGATCTGGTCGTCGGCCGACTCGGCCTTCTGCAGCGCCTCGGCGACGCTGCCGCCGGAGCCGGCCTCGCCCGAGTCGAACACCCACTGGGCGTTCTCGTTCGTGCCGATCTCCGGGTGCACGAGGGTGGCGCCGTCCTTGATCGCCTCCTCCATGTCGAGGACCGGCTCGAGCTCCTCGTAGTCGACCTCGACCTGCTCGGCGGCGTCCTTGGCGATCGCGGCGCTGCGCGCGACGACCACCGCCACGCCCTCGCCGGCGAAGTTGACCCGGCTGCCGGCGAGGGCCGGGCGCTGCGGGGCCTTCATGTCCTTGGTGATCGGCCACGCACAGGGCAGCTGCACCTGGTCGGCGCCGATGTCGGCCGCCGTGTAGACGGCCACGACACCCGGGACCTGCTTGGCGGTCGACGTGTCGATGCCCTTGATCGTCGCGTGCGCGAACGGGCTGCGGACGATCGCGATGTGCAGCAGGCCGGTGAGGGCCTGGTTGTCGGTCCACCGGGTGCGCCCGGTGATCAGCCGACGGTCCTCCTTGCGGCGCCGATCACGACCGATCTCCGGTGCCGGGGTGGACGCGTTCTCCGTGGTCGTCATCAGGCGCCTCCCCCGGCCACCGTCTGCTTGGCGCCGGCCTCAGCGGTCGGGGCGGCGCCCGGCTTCATCTTCGACGCCGCGTCCTGCACCGCACGAACGATGTTCTGGTAACCCGTGCAGCGGCAGAGGTTGCCCTCGATGCCCTCACGGATCTCGTGCTCGGACGGGTCGGGGTTCTCCCCGAGCAGGTCGATCGACTGCATGATCATGCCGGGCGTGCAGTAGCCGCACTGCAGGGCGTGGTTGTCGTGGAACGCCTGCTGCATCGGGTGCAGCTGGCCGTCACGCTCGAGGCCCTCGATGGTCAGCACCTCGGCACCGTTGGCCTGGACGGCCAGCACCGAGCAGGACTTCACGCTCATCCCGTCGAGGTGCACGGTGCACGCCCCGCAGTTGCTCGTGTCGCAGCCGATCACCGTGCCCGTCTTGCCGAGTCGTTCACGCAGGTACTGGACGAGCAGCATGCGGGGCTCGACGTCGTCCTCGTAGACGAGGCCGTCGACGGTGGTCCGGATGCGTGCCATGGACCTCACTCCTCACTCGGCCGGACGACGTGGCACCGGAGCCCGGACGTCGAGGCCGAGGACGTGGTGGTGGTGTAACGGAACCGCGCCCGCCCACCCGACCAGGGAGAACGCGCGCGGGTCGCCGCCAACTCCGGCGTGGCGGCGGACACATCACACCCCCCACGTCGGGGCCGCGCAACATCCACTCGGTGTGGTGTCGCCACCCCGGATGCCGAGGTCGGCCGCCAGGGCGCCTCGTTCATCCGCACTCGCGGAGTCAGGTGGCTCCGCGCTCCGAATCTGCGGCGCGCTGGCCGCTCACAGCCGGTACGCGGCACCCGAAAGACGCCGTTCCGGACAGCCGAGTCCCCCTCCGTTCGGAGGGGTTCGCACCTCACGCCCCGCGTACACCCCGGTGCGCGCGGTGGCCGGGTCCTGCGAGCAACGCGGCATTGCTGGCACGGGGCGCCAGGATCGCCACATCCTCGCTGCGGCGACACGCCGTGGCATCACTCCTGCGCGAGCCGCATGCGTGCCCAGTCGTGGTACCAGGACGGGAGGCCCGGGGCGTCGAGCAGCCGGGCGGCGCGGTCGCGGTGGTGGTGGAAGATCGCGAAGACCTCGGCGACCGGCAGGCCGTGCTCGGGGCGGTCGGTGACGGTGACCGCGTCGCCGGCGGCGAGCGTGCCGGTGGCGACGACGCGGAGGTAGACGCCCGGCCGCACGGCGGCGACGAAGCGTCGCGGCATCGTCCGGTCGCCGGCGCGCAGGCCGAGCTTGAAGCACGGGATGCGGGGCTGGACGACCTCGAGCACCGCCGTACCGATCCGCCAGCGCTCGCCGACGACGGCGTCGCGCAGGTCGTACCCGGCGGTGGTGAGGTTCTGGCCGAAGACCTGGTCGTCGATCGCCCCGAGCTCGTCGCGCCACCAGGCGATGTCCTCGACGCCGTAGGCGTACACCGCCTTCTCCGGGCCGCCGTGGTTCACCCGGTCGGCCTGCTCGTCGCCCTCGAGGTTCTCGGGCCCGACCGCGACGGGCCCGGCGACGGGCTCCTTCCAGATCGCGGTGCTGGTCGTGTCGCCGTCGCGCGGGCCGGGGACGTCGCGGGGGCGGCCGACGGCGACGGTGCGGACGATCACCGCGGTACCTTCCCCGAGAGGTCCGGGCGCAGCGGTGCGACCGTCCGGTGCCGCCACGCGCCCCACCAGAGCCCGGCGCCGTAGGCGAGGTCGTCGAGGCGGTGGGCGACGACGTGCGCGACGGCGTCCGCCGGTCCGGCACCGGGCGGGCGGAAGCGGACCCAGTCGGCGACGCCCTCGGCCACGGCGGCGAGCAGCACGGTCCGCCGGACCCGGCGCGACACGAGCGCCCCGGCCGCGGCGGCGGGCCACCAGTGCCGCGTCAGCACCCCGGCCGCTTGCCACGCCGCCCCACCCAGCCCCCACGGCGCCAGCACGGCCGCCAGTCGGACCGGCGCACCCCAGGTGCGAGCAACGCGGCATTGCTGGCGTCCAGCACCAGGATCGCCACATCCTCGCTGCGGCGACACGCCGGGCCGGGCGTCGTGCAGCCCCTTGGCGAGCCGTCCCGTCGCGACGAGCGTGACGACGCCCGCCGCGACCGTGCTCCACCGGCGCTGGACGCCGAGGAGCGTGATCGCCGCGGCGGTCCAGGGAGCGAGGGCGAGCGGCGGCACGCGGCGGGGATGGCGCAGGGCCAGCGGGGCCGCGCCGGTGCCGTAGAACGCCTTGCGCGCGAGCCACGGCCCGACGGCGTCGCGGTGCTCGTGGGCGACCCGCGATGCCGGCTCGTAGCGGAGCCGCCAGCCGTCGGCGGCGATGCGCCAGACGAGGTCGACGTCCTCGGCGACGGGCATGTCCTCGGCGAACCCGGCACCCAGCGCCTCCCGGCGCACGAGCAGCGCGGCACTGGGGACGTAGGCCACCCGCGACCGCGCCGTCACGGGGGCCGGACGGGCCCCGAGGTCGAGGCTCGAGCGACGCTGCTCGTAGCGCTCGACGGCGTGTCGTGCGAGCGAGGATGTGGCGATCCTGGTGCTGGGCGCCAGGAATGCCGCGTTGCTCGCACCGGGCTCCTGCCAGGCCACGATCCGCGGGGCGGCGAGGGCGACGGCGGGGTCGGCGAGGTGGCCCAGCAACGGCGCGAGCCAGCCCGGCTCGGGGACGACGTCGGAGTCGAGGAACGCCACGAGCGCGCCGGTGGCCGCGGCCGCGCCGGTGTTGCGGGCGGCCGCGGGGCCCCGCGACGTCGCGTGCCGCACGACGCGGGCCCCCGGCGCCGCGCGCACCGTCGCCTCCGGGTCCGCCGAGCCGTCGTCGACGACGACCACCTCGCCCAGCTCCGGGGCCGTCGCGCGCAGGGCGGCGAGCAGGCGGGCGAGCTCGCGCGGGCGGTCGCGCACCGGCACCACGACCGACACCGAGTTCGGCGACGGCGCGTCCGGGTGCGACGGCTCCGGGTGCGCGACGCCGGCGTCGGTGAGCAGCCGCGCCAGCGCCGCGGACGTCGCGTCGGTGACGACCAGCCGCGCGTCGGCGGGGACACCGGCCGGGCCGGCCAGCCGGTCGTACGCCGCGGCCGACAGGTGCAGCACGCGCGGCGGCGACCCGCCGACCAGCGTGCGCCCCCCGTCGACGCGCAGGACCCGGCGGTCGAGGACGACGGCCCAGCCCGACGGCAGGCGCGGCGGCCGGGGGCGGGCGGACGGGGGTGCGGCGGTCGGGGTGGCGATGGCCGGCGAGTCTAGGCAGCGGGGCGCGCCGCGGTCAGCGACCGAGGACACGCCGGACGTCGTCGTCGGTCAGCTGCCCGAAGTCGCCGTAGACGTCGGACACCGCGCGGAAGTCCTCGGGCGCGAGCACCGCCACCACCGTCCCGTCCCACACCCCCGCGATCCGCTCCAGGGCCACCGGCGCCGCGACGGGGGTGGCGAGCACCACCCGTGCCGGCCCCACCGCGAGCGCCGAACCGAGTGCCGCGACCACCGTCACGCCGGTGGCGATCCCGTCGTCGACGAGCACCACGTCGCGGCCCGGGGCGGCGGCCCGCCACCCGGCGCCGTAGGCGAGCTCGCGGCGGCGGGCCTCGGCGCGCTCGGCGGCGACCGCGGCGGCCAGCGCCTCGGGGTCCAGTCCGGAGTGCTCCACGGCGCGGTCGAACCACACGGGCTCGCCGTCGACGGCCACCGCGCCCAGCCCCGCCTCCGGGCGGTCCGGCGCGGTGATCTTGCGGGCCACGCCCACGTCGACCTCCGCGCCGCCACCCAGCGCCGCCGCGGCCGCCGCCGCCACCGGCACCCCGCCCCGCGCCAGCCCCACGAGCAGCGGCCGGTGCAGCCCGAGCGCGGTCAGGTGCGGTGCCAGGGCCCGGCCCGCGGCGATGCGGTCGGCGAACGGCGGGGACACCGCCGCGACCCTAGGCGGCCGCCCACCTCGCCGGCGACGAGCGACGTCGTGACCTGGCTCGGAGCGACCGCTCCGGACGGGCGCGCGGCTCAGGTGAGGCGCCCCGTCGCCCCGTCCACCGACCACTGCTCGACGGCCCCGACGAGCGCCGCGACCATGACCGACACCGTCTCGGCGCCCTCGCCGCCGGTCGCGCCGGTGGGGTCGCCGAGCACGCCCGACGGGCTGACGTCGCGCACCGACCCGCCGACGATCGCAGGCATCAGCTCGCGCAGCGGGGCGGTGTTGCCGGGGGCGGCGAGGTCCTCGCGCACCGCGTCCGGCGCGAGCGCGAGCATCACCGCGGTCTCGTGGCGGCCGGCGTGGGCGTCGGCACCCGGGACACCGCACGGGAACCACGCGACGTCGCGGCCCTCGGCCCGCAGCATCGGCACCGCGACCCGCAGCGCGCCGACGTTGCCGCCGTGCCCGTTGACCAGCACCAGCCGCCGCGCGAACCGGCACGCCGAGCGGCCCAGCTCGACGATGACCGCGGCGAGCGTCTCGGTGCCGATCGACACCGTGCCCGGGAACCCCTCGTGCTCCCCCGACGCGCCGTAGGGCAGGGCCGGCGCGGTCGGCAGGCCGCTGCGGGCGGCGACGGTCGCGGCGATCGTCGTGTCGGTGCCGAGCGGCAGGTGCGGGCCGTGCTGCTCGGTGGCGCCGACCGGCACCAGCAGCACCGGCACGTCCTCGCACTCGGCCCACCGCGCGTCCCCCAGCTGCACCCCCGAACCCTATGTGAGCAGTTCGGGCCCCTATAGGGGCCCGAACTGCTCACATGCCCCGGTGCCCTCCCGGATCGCCGCGTCGAGGTCGCGGGGGGCGACGCAGTCGCCGACGCGGACGACGGGGACGTCCGTGACCAGCTCCGGGACGTACGGCGCCGGCGGGCCCGCGTGCACGACCCAGTCCGGGGTCCACGTCTCCCGCACGCCCGTGAGGTGGTGCAGGAGGTCCAGGACGCCGTCGCGCGCGCCCAGGACGACGCGATCGGTGAGCTCGGTGATCCCGAGGTCGGCGGCGCGGCGGCGCCACCGCTCGCGGTCGAGTGTCGGGGCGAGGTCCCCCGCCGCCACGAGCGCCGACGTCACCGTCGTGACGGCCGCCCCGCGACGCGCGAGCAGCTCGGCGGTCGACGTCGCCGCGTGCCCGCGCCCGGCGTCGACGACGAGCACCCGCCCGCCGGGCGCCACCCGCCCGGCGAGCACCTCGGTGACATCGACGACGCGCGCGTCCCAGTCGGGCACGGCGGGCCGGGCGCCGGTCGCGAGCACCACGACGTCGGCGTCCCCGGCCGACGTCACGGGGCTGCGCAGCCGCACGGCCACCCCGGCCTCCCTCGCCTCGTACGCGAGGTCCGCGACGGCGTGCGCGAGCTCCCCGCGTTCCGGGGCCCGTGCGGCCAGCGCCAGCTGCCCGCCCAGGACGTCGGACGCCTCGGCCAGCGTCACCGCGTGCCCGGCCCGCGCCGCGGACACCGCCGCCGCCAGCCCCGCGGGCCCGCCGCCGACCACCAGCACGCGAGCGACCGGGGACTCTGCGCGCGGAGAAGCAGCGAGGTCATTCGCTGCTTCCCGGCCCGCCGACGGGTTCACCGCGCACCCCAGGCGCTGGTTGAGGCCCACGCGGGCGATGCACTCCTGGTTGCAGCCGATGCAGCGCCGCACCCGCTCGCCGCGCAGCGCCTTCGCCGCGAACGCGGGGTCGGCGATCTGCCCGCGCACGACACCGACGAGGTCGCAGTCCCCGGCGCGCACGGTGTCCCGCGCGTGCGCCGGCGTCGTGAACCTCCCGACACCGATCACCGGCACCGACACCGCCGCCCGCACCGCCGACGGCACGTGCGCCGCGTAGCCCGCCGGCACGCCCATCGGCGGCTCGATCATCGGCAGGGTCCGGGTGGCGACGCCGACGGCGGTGCTGACGTAGTCGACGTGCGCCTCCACCGCCCGGGCGACGGCGACGGCGTCGGCCGCGGTGAGCCCGCCGGGCACGCCCTCGTCGCCCTGCACCCGCACCCCGAGCACGTGGTCGGGCCCGATCGCCTCGCGGACCGCGCGCAGCACGGACAGCAGGAAGGTCAGCGCCCGCGGCGACCGCGACGACACCAGCTGGCGGATCAGCGACGCCTGCGAGCACTGCACCTCGACCCCGTCGAGCCCGCCCGCGGCGACGTGCGACGCGACGAGCCCGAACCCGTCGACCAGCCGCGCGAGCCCGGCGTCGGACAGCGGCCGGGGCACCTCGCGGAACATCGGGTCCGGCTCGTCGTCGGCGCCGTCGACGGGGGTGAGGGAGTACAGCGACGACGACTGCCCGCCGTTGTGCCCGAGCTGCGCCACGACGAGCGCGCCGTGGGCGTGCACGGCCTCGGCGATCGCCCGGTAGCCCGGGACGACGGCGGGGTCGGTGCCGTCGACGAGTTTCTCGTAGGGCCGGTCGGCGGGGTCGACCGACTGCTCCTCGGTGATCACCAGCCCGGCCCCGCCCGCGGCGCGGGCCCCGTAGTACGCGGCGTGCTGCGGGGTGGGGCGCCGCGCCACCGCCGCGTTCGTGAGGTGGGCGGGGAAGACGATGCGGTTCCGCGCGACGCGCGGCCCGAGCCGCACGGGATCGCCCAGGCCCATCACCCGCGGCCCGGTCATGCCAGTAGCTCCCGGGCCGCCACCCGGCCCTCGCGGACGGCCTCGGCGACGGTCCGCGGCGCGACGGCGTCGCCGACGACGTGCAGCCCCGGGCGCGGGGCCGGCGTGGACGGTGCCCGGCGCGGGCCCGCGTCGACGAGCACCGCGGCGGGCAGGGTCGTGGTGGCGCCGGTGACGACGTCGGCGACGGTCACCGCGTCGGCCGAGCGGCCCGTCACCCGCGCCTCGGTGACCCGCCGGACCCCGGCGCGCGCGAGGCGGGCCTGGGCGTCGACGAGGTCGCCGGTGCGGGCCAGGCCCGGTCCCACGAGCACGCCGGGCGCCACGATCGCGACCTCGCGCCCGTCCGCGGCGAGCCGCTCGGCCAGGGCGACGGCCGCGCCGTCGCCCAGCGGGTCGTCGAGCACCACCGGCCCGGGCGGAACCCCGTGGGACAGCGCCGCCGCGATCGGTGTCGCCCGCCCCGGACGGTCGACGCCACCGGTCGCGACCACCACCCGCCCCGCGGCCGGCACCTCCGCCGACGTCCCCAGCGCCACCGTCACCCCGAGCGCGCCCAGCTCGTCGGCGTACCAGGCGACGAGACGCGCGAACCGCTCCCGCCCCGGCAGCCCCGCGACGTGGCGCAGCAGCCCGCCGGGGGCGTCGTCGCGCTCGACCAGCCGCACCGGTACCCCGGCCCGGGCGAGACAGAGCGCGGCCTCCAGCCCGGCCGGGCCGGCGCCCACCACGAGCACCGGCTCGACGGTGGGCCCGGTCGCGGTGACGGCCGGCGCCACCGTGCACCCGATCCGCGGGTTGCGGACGTCGCGCACCCGGCAGTGCTGGTTGGTCAGGACGCACGGGCGGGGTACGGCGCCGCCGCGGACGGTCGCGACGAGGTCGGGTGCGGCGAGCTGGGCGCGGGTCATCTCGACGAGGTCGGCGTCCCCGGAGGCGAGGACGTCGTCGGCGAGTGCCGGGTCGACGACGCTGCCGGCCAGCACCGTCGCCACCCCGTCGACCCGCACGGACCGGACCGTGCCGCGCAGGAAGCCGGGCGCGGTGTGGGCGTCGGGCCGCGTCGCGCCCACCGACAGCGCCGAGCCCCGCACCGGCACGACCACGTCGACGAGGTGGGCCACCCGCCCCAGCACCTCCCGCGCGGACGCCGGGGTGACGCCCGCCCACGGCGCGAGCTCGTCGACGGTCAGGCGCAGCCCGACGACCGCGGACCCGACCGCGGCGCGCACCGCCGCCAGCACCTCGACGAGAAGCAGCGCCCGGTCCGCGCCGTACGCGTCGTCGCGGTGGTTGGTCAGGCCCGACAGGAACTGCCGCAGCAGCGCGTGCTGCCCGGCCGCCACCTCGACCCCGTCGCAGCCCGCGGCCACCGCCGCCGCGGCCGCGTCGGCGAAGCCGGCCACGACCGCCGCGATCCCGTCCTCGTCGAGCGCCGCGGGCACCTCCCCGCTCGCCGGGTCGGGGACGGGCGAGGGCGCGTGCAGGGGGCCGCGGGTGTGGGCCGACGAGCCCTGGCCGCCCGCGTGCCCGAGCCCGGCGAGCACGAGCGCCGGCCGGCACGCCTCGGCGATCGCCGACCACCCGGGGCCGCACTCGGCGGCGAGCGGCGCGTCCTCGTAGGGATGGTCCCCGGCGACCACCGACGCCACCTCCGTGACGATCACCCCCGTCCCGCCCGCGGCCCGCGCCCGGTAGTGCGCGACGTGGCCGGGCCCGAGCGCCCGCGGCCGGCGCGGGTCGGCGAGGTGGGTGACGTGGGGGCCGAAGAGCACGCGCGCGGGCGCCGTGCGCCCGCCGAGCACGACGGGGTCGCCCAGCACCGCCCGCACGCTAGTCGCGGCCCGCCGCGCGCGCCTGACCGGCGGGAACGAGGGCCAGCACCCCCGCGGGGTGGGGTCTACCCCACTCTCCCGGCGGCGGTCCGGCGCGAGGCTTCGTGACCAGAACACCCGCCCCGGCGCAGGAGACCACGATGACCTACCACCTCGGTGTCGACCTCGGCACGACGACCACCACCGCCGCCGTCCACCGCGCCGGGCGGGTCGGCGTCGTCGCCCTCGGCGAGCAGAGCGCCGCCATGCCCTCGGTCCTGGTCTGGAGCGCGGAGGGTCCGCCGCTCGTCGGCGACGAGGCGATGCGGCAGGCCGTCACCGAACCCACCCGCGCGGCGGCCGGCATCCGCCCCCGCATCGCCGACCCGAACCCGATGACCATCGACGGCGCCCCCTTCGCCGCGAGCGCGCTGCTCGGCGTGCTGCTGCGCCGCGTCGTCGACCGCGTCGCCGAGCGCGAGGGCGGCGCCCCGGCGTCGATCGTGCTCACCCACCCCGCCGGCTGGGGCACCGAGGAGCGCACCGCCTTCGCCGGTGTCGCCGACGCCCTGGGCCTCGGCGCCGTCGCGCTGACCACGGAGCCCGAGGCCGTCGCCCGCCAGTACGCGGCCGGCGCCGAGCTCGTCGACGGGATGACCCTGGCCGTCGTGGGCCTTGGCGGCGGCAGTGTCGACGCGACCGTGCTGGCCCACCGCGCGGGCACCTTCACCGTCCTCGGCCGCCCCGAGTCCGTCAGCCACGCCGTGGACGCGCAGCCAGCCGGCGACCTCGTCGCCGGCGCCGCGTCCCGTGCCCTCGCGAGCGCACAGGTCGACACGCCCGACCTCGTCCTGCTCGCCGGGCGCTCGACGCGCATCGGCTCGGTCGCCGCCGAGCTCACCGCGGCGCTCGGGTGCCCCCTGGCCGTCGACCAGGAGCCCGAGCACGCGATCGCGCTCGGCGCCGCCCGGATCGCCGGCGACCGCGCAGAGGCCACGACCCGCGCCGTCCTCCTGCCCCCGGCCCGGCCCGCGGCCGTGCACCCCGCGATGGCGTCGTACGCCCCGCCCTCGACGCCCCTCGCCGCGCCCCTCGCCGCACCGGTCTCCGCCCCGATCTCCGCGCCCGTCCGCACGCGCTCCCGCCGCGGGCTCGCGCTCGCCGTCGCGGCCGTCGCCGTGGTGGTCGGCGGCCTCGGCGGCGGCGCGCTCGCCCTCGCCGGGGCGGCGTCCCCGGCCGCCGCCGAGCCCGTGCCGGTCGCGGCCGTCGAGGCCGCCCCGCCCGCCGAGCCCACCACCACGACGACGTCGCCCACCCCGACCGTCGCCGCGGTGACCGCGCCCGAGCGCTCGGCCGGCACGGACACGCCCCGCGGCGACACCACCACGTCGTCGAGCAGCTCCACGCGGTCGTCCTCCTCGGGCTCCCGGGACGACCGGGGCTCCGACACCCACCACGGCACCGACACCGACCACGACACCGACCACGGGACCGACCACGGCACCGACCACGGCACCGACCACGGCACCGACACCGACACCGACCACGGGACCGACGGCGGACACGGTGGCTCCGGCAGCAGCAGCTCCGGGACCTCCGGTGGCGACCACGGCACCGGCGGCACCTCGTCGGCCGGCAGCTGAGCAGATCGTGACTACACCCCGTCACCGGCGTCTTGTCCCGATCGTCCTCACAGGTGAAGGATCGTCGACCATGTCCTTTCCCTTCGGCGCCTCGTCACTCGACGACACCGAACGCTCCCGGCTGGCCCGGAACCTGGTGATCGCCGCGATCGGCGTCGAGGTCGTCGCCGTCGCCGCCCTGGTCCTCGTGGTCCTGACGTCGCGGTCGACCAGCGCGCTGGTGCTGGCCGTCGCGGGCATCGTCGTCGCGTCGCTGCTGACGATGCTCGCGGTCGCGAACCTCGTCCGGACGCGCATCCACGCCGCGATGTGGGGCGTGGCGCGGTCGGCGACCGCGGGCGTCCACGCCGGCGGGGCCGGCGCCGGTCGGTACGGCGCCGGTGGGTACGGCGCGGGCGGCCACGGCGGCCACCGCGGGGGCTCGTGGGCGGCCGCGACCCCCTGGCCCGACCCGACGTGGGAGTACTGGCACGCCCACCACGTCCCCGACACCGGCGGCCCGTACGACCACGGCCACCACGACCACGGACACCACCACCACGGCGGCCACGAGAGCGGGCACCACGGCCACGACCACGGCTCCTGGAGCGACGCGGGCTCGTCGAGCAGCGACTCGTCGTCGAGCAGCGACTCCGGCTCGTCGAGCAGCGACTCCGGGTCGTCGTCGAGCAGCTCGTTCGACTGACCCCGCGGGTCAGCGCACGAGGCGCAGCGCCGGCCGCGCCGGCGGCGCGGGAGGCGCTGCCTCGGCCGCGCCGTCATCGAGCACGCGCAGCGCCTCGATGAGGCAGTGCAGCAGCGCGTCACGGGGGACGGAGCGGGAGATCCACACCTGGCGGGTGTCGGGGTCGGCCACCCACGCGGTGCGGCCCTCGAGCGGGACCCAGTAGACGCTGACGCCCGCCTCGGTGAGCAGGGGCAGGGCGGCCAGCGGCTCCGGGAGGGGCTGCGGTGTCGCGGTCACACCAGGTCCAACGCGCCGATCATGGAACCGGATCGAAAGTGGGTACGTCCGGCCTGATCTGTCTCGGCAGGAGACGTAACGGACTCCACGCTTCGGAGTCAGGCGGTCACCGGCGATGACGTCGCGACGCGGGCGAGGACCGGCCGGAGCATCGCCACGAGCTCGGCGGGGTGCGAGGCCTGGGGAACGTGCGCCCCGGGCGTCTCCAGCAGGGGCACCCCGAGACCGTCGGCGACCCACTGCGCTGCCTCCCAGAACCAGTGGCCGGGGGCGGTGGGGTCGCGGTTCTCGGCACCCGACGCGACGACGCAGGGGACCCGGACGCCGGAGAGCTGCTCCACGGTGGGCAGGTAGCCCATGATCGGCTCCATCTCGACCGCGAACAGGACCTCGCCGTTGCCCAGCATGCGGTCCCGGAGGTCCGGGGCGAACGCGTCGTAGACCTCGTCGCCGCTGACGCTCCGCAGGAACAGCTCGGTGGCGCGCGCCGGGCCGCCCTGGGCCATGCCGTCGGTGATGATCTGCTGGAGGGTGCCGAGGACCTCGTCCGGGTGCGAGGTCACCGCGGCGAACGGAGGTTCGTGCAGGACCGCCCCGCGCAGCAGGTCGGGCCGACGGAGCACGAGGTCGGTGAGGATCAACGCCCCGGCGCTGTTGCCGTAGACGAGCGCGGGCGCGAGGCCCAGTGCCTCGATCAGCGCGGCGGCGTCGTCGGCCTGCTCGGGGAGCGACGCCGTGGTGTACCCCTCGGGCCGGGGGCTGCGCGAGTTCGCGCGCCGGTCGTAGGTGACGACGGTGTACTCGTCGGCCAGGGCGTCGGCCACCTCGGTCCAGTGCCCGGCGTCGCCGGTGGCACCCGAGATGAACAACAACGGTGGACCGGCGCCCCGCTGCTCGTGGTAGAGCGTCGTGCCGTTGACGTCGATCGTGGCCATACCGTCTCCCGCTCGTCGGGTCCTGGACGAGCAGGCTCGCGCTCCGCACCGGCGCGCGGCGAGGGAACGGCGGGAAGTACGTACGCGGCGGGCCTCACCCCGGTGCCGCGGGGATCGCCCGCGGCACCGGGGGAGCGTCAGTTGACCCGGATCCCCGCCGGGAGGCGGCGGCCCTCGCCGGCGAGGGGGTCGGAGTCGCAGGCCTTGTCCGGGCGGCGCACCGACAGCGTCAGCGGTACCGGCTCCCGGTCCCGGGGCTTGGTGCGGTGCGAGTGGTCCAACGACGGCTTGGGGATCACGGTGTCCATCTCCAGCTTGGCGAGCTCGCGCTCACCGTTGCCGAGGACGCACTCCGGGTCCGGGCCGTCGAGCGGCAGGCCGGTGAAGAACTTCGCCGCCATGCAGCCGCCCTGGCAGGCGTCGTAGTGCGAGCACTTCGTGCACGCGCCCCCGGACTGGGGGCCCCGCAGCTCGGCGAACAGCTCCGAGTGCTGCCAGACCTCCTGGAAACCGCCCTCGGACCGCACGTTCCCGGCCAGGAACTGGTCGTGGATCGCGAACGGGCAGGCGTACACGTCGCCGACCGGGTCGATGAGGCACACGACGCGACCGGCGCCGCAGAGGTTGAGCCCCGGCAGCTCCTGGCCGTAGGCCGAGAGGTGGAAGAACGAGTCGCCGGTGAGGACGTCCTCCCCGCGCGCGACCAGCCACTCGTAGAGCTGCCTCTGCTGGGCCTGGGTCGGGTGCAGCTCGTCCCAGGTGTCCGCGCCGCGGCCCGACGGGCGCAGGCGGGTGATCCGCAGCTGGGCGCCGTAGCGGTCGGCGATCGCCTTGAAGTCGTCGAGCTGGTCGACGTTCTGGCGCGTCACCACCACGCTGATCTTGAACTGGCCGAACCCGGCCTCGTGCAGGTTCTCCATCGCGCGGATCGCGGTGTCGAACGAGCCCGGCCCGCGGACGTGGTCGTTGACCTCGGCCGTCGCGCCGTCCAGGGAGATCTGGACGTCGACGTAGTCGGTCTGCGCCAGCTGCGCGGCACGGGCCTTGTCCAGCTTGACGCCGTTGGTCGAGAACTTGACCCCCACGTCGTGGGCGATCGCGTAGTCGAGCAGCTCCCAGAAGTCGCTGCGCACCGTCGGCTCGCCGCCGCCGATGTTGACGTAGAAGACCTGCATGCGCTGGAGCTCGTCGATGACGGCCTTGGCCTCGTCGGTCGACAGCTCGCGGGGGTCGCGGCGGCCGGACGAGCTCAGGCAGTGCACGCAGGACAGGTTGCAGGCGTAGGTGAGCTCCCAGGTCAGGCAGATCGGGGAGCTCAGGCCTTCGACGAAGTGGTCGACGAGCTTCATGCCGCGTCCTCCCGGGCCTTGATCGTCCCCGCCTGCGCGAGCCCGGCGAGGGCCTTCAGGTACTGCTCCCGCTGTGGTGCAGGGACCTCGGCGGCCTCGAGGGCGCCGTGGACGTCGGGGTGGTCGCCGAGCACCTCGACGACCCGGACGAGCATCCGGGTCTTGAGGAACGACAGCCGCCGGGTGTGGAAGTCGTAGACCAGGGCGCCGAAGGACTCCGGGCGCAGGGAGACCGAACCGGAGAGCCGGTACGGGCGATCCGCGTCGAAGTGCCCGACGCCGGCGGGGGCCGTGAATCCTGGGGTCGGTCCGGCCCCCGCCGCCGTCGTCGACATCAGTAGACGCCGCACATGCCGTCGATCGAGACCTCTTCGACGAGGGTCTCCTCGACCAGTTCCTCGTGCTCCTCCATCGCGTCCTCCTCACCAGCGGGTGCCTCGGGCGCTGCGAACCGTAAGCGGCACTCGGTGCCATCCGCCAGGGTCGGTCCGGGTGGGAACCGCCTGTCCGAACGGCCGGGGCGGGCCGCCCGACGGGTTGGTAGAGGATGGTGTGGTGACCGGGACGGTGGGGCGGAGCGCACGGGCGCAGCGCCTCGAGAACGTCGCTCTCGAGCTGTTCGCGACCCAGGGCTTCGACGAGACGACGGTGGACGAGCTCGCGGTCGCCGGCGGGGTCGGGCGGCGGACGTTCTTCCGGTACTTCCCGACCAAGCTCGACGTCGTGCTCGGCGAGCTCGACGACGGGCTCGCGGCGCTGGCCGCGGTGCTGGGCGCGCAGCCCGGCGACGACCCGGTCGCCGCCGCCCGCGCGGCGTTCCTCGCGGTCAACCACTACGCGGCCGCCGAGCTGCCCGCCCTGCGCCGCCGGCTCGGGCTCATCGAGGACGTGCCCGAGCTCGCCGCGCGCGCCACCGTGCGCTACCGCGACTGGGAGCAGACCCTCGCCGCCGACGCCGCCCGCCGGTGGGAGGTCGACGCCGGCTCGCTGCGGGCCCAGGTGTTCGGGCGCGCGGTCGTGGCCGCGATGCGGGCCGTGTTCAGCGCCTGGCACGCGCGCCCCGAGGCCGACGCCGACGCGCTCGGCGCCCTGGTCGCGGAGGCGTTCGACCAGCTCGGGCGGGGGTTCTCGTGAGCGCACCCGAGGAGCTCATCGACCTCGACCCCGACTCCGACGACCCGCCGTACTCCCAGCTGCGCGCCCGCGTCACCGAGCTCGCCCGCACCGGCGCGCTGGCCCCGCACACCCGCCTGCCCGCCGTGCGCCGCCTCGCCGGGGAGCTCAACCTCGCCCCCGGCACCGTCGCGCGGGCCTACCGCGAGCTCGAGGCGGCCGGTGTCGTCGAGACCCGCGGCCGGCTCGGGACGTTCGTCGTCGGGGCGGACGCCGCCGCCGACCCGGCCCGCGACCTCGCCGCGGAGTACGCCCGCGCCGTCACTGCGCTCGGCGTCTCCCGCGAGCGGGCGCTCGACCTCGCCCGCGCGGCCCTCGCCGACCTCTGAGCAGGGCGCCGCCGCCCGAGGGGCGTTTGCAGAAGCAACGAACTTGAACGATCTGCCCTCCGGTCGGTACCAAGCGGAACAGGCTCCCCGTCGTGCGCGAAACGCCAGGAGCGGGCCGGCCGACCAGCCCGCGAGCACCCATTGACCGTCCTCACCGTGGCCTGCTCGCACGGCTGGTCCCGGCGTTCACCTGCTTCGTGATCGTCTTTCTGGCGCCAGCGGCGAACGCCGAGGCGGTCGTCGGCCAGATCGTGACCGCGCCCACGCTGCCACCGGCTCCCCCGTGGGGCGCCTGTGGGCGCTCGACGGCGGAGGACAAGATCGTTCGCCAGTTCTCGAACGGGATCACGCTGCGCTGCGGTGGACCGCTGCGCGATCCCGCCCCGCGGTACGGCTACCGCCACATCCAGGTCCGGCACCAGACGGACTTCCAGAACATGGCCTTCGAGACCGGCACGTTCCGCAACTGGCGTGACGTCGCGGACTTCGCGGCGGAGAGCATCGCGGCCGATCCCGACGTGACGGCCCCGGCGCCGGCCGACCAGACGTGCCTGTCACGAGTGGTGTTCCTGATCAACGAGGAGACCGGCCAGAAGGTCCGCGACCAGATCGTCGTCATGTTCATCGACGCGCTGACCAGGAACATCAACACCGTCACACCCCGCGACCGCCAGTGCTAGCGTCTACGGACGTGCCTGGGTCGCCGAGTCCCGAGCTGGATCGGCTGGTCGACTTCCTGCACGAGAACGGTCTCGACGCGCACGCGGAACCAGGGGCGTCCTCGGTGCGCATCGCACCACGCCGATCCGGGGGGCCGCCGGCGGTCCTCGATGTCGACGAGGCGCGCTATCGCCGATACCTCGAACACCTCGGCGCCAGCTCGGCCTCGCGTGCCGATCCCGTCGACCATGCCCGGGGTCTCGCGATGCTCGAGATCCTGGACCACCTGACGACCGATCACGGCGACGGCATCAACCACGTCAGCCGTCTGGCGCTCACCGATGGCGAGCACGGGCTCCGCCTCGTCGAGGAACGCGACGACGACCCCGGAGGGAGGCCTCCGACACCCGCCGGGCCGCACGACGACCCCGCCGTGTACGCGGCCGAGCTCGACGCGCTGGCGCGACACCTGCGCTGTCTCGGCCTCGACGCCGCGAGCGAACCGGCCGCGTCGCTCGTCCGCGTCCGCCCGCGACGGCGGGAGCCACATGCTCGGGCGGTGACGCTGAGCCTGAGGCCGGACCTCTACCGGCAGTACCTCGACGTATTGGAGGCGGAGTTCGAGGCGATCGGCGGCGACCCGGTCGAGCACGCCTGGAGGAGCTGGTGCCGGCTGGTCGTCCACGCCCTCACGGGCACCTCCGCCGAGCCGCGACACCTCCGTCTCGCTCGCTCCGACGACGGCCTGGTCGCCCTCCTGGCGGACGCTCCTGCGGCACAGCACCGGTGGAGCGCCGAGCCCGGAGAATGAGACCGGATGGTTACTGGCTGGTATCGCTCGCCCAGCGAGCGATACCAGCCAGTAACCGCGAGCGCGGCGCCGTCACCAGGGCACCTCGGCCCGGTCCTCCCACAGCCGCCCGGTCGGGGCCGGGTCGGACGGGGTCGAGTCGCGCAGGCAGAGCCACAGCGCGGTGTCCGCGCCCTCGGCGATCGAGCGGGGCGCGTCGGGGCCGCCCATGTCGGTGCGGCAGTGGCCCGGGCAGGTGGCGTCGACGAGCACGCCGCGCCGGCCGAGGGCGAGTTCGTGGGCGAGGTTGCGGGTCAGCGCGTTGAGCCCCGCCTTCGCGACGCGGTAGGGCGCGAGCCCGCCCGCGGTGCCCGGGCCGGTGAGGCGCCCCAGGCACGCGGACACGTTCACCACCCGGCCCCAGCGCCGCCGCGCCATCCCGGGCACCAGCGCCTGGACCAGGGCTAACGGCGCGTCGAGGTCGACCGCGCGGACGTCGCGCCACTCCGCGAGCGAGGCGTCGAGCGTCTTGGAGCGCGGCGAGCTCATCACCGCGGCGGCGTTGACCAGCACGTCCACCTCGAGGCCGTCGACGCGGTCGGCGATGCCGTCGACGTCGGCCAGGTCGTGGGGCAGGGCCCGTCCCCCGAACGACGCCGCGGCCTCGGACAGGGCGGCCGCGTCCCGGGCCATCCCGATCACCGACGCCCCGGCCGCGGCGAGCCCGGCGGCGATCTCGCGGCCGAGCCCGCGGCTCGCGCCGGTGACGAGGGCGGTGCGTCCGGCGAGGTCGGGGCTCACGCCCCGAGAGGTTCCCCCTTCCACCCACCCCACACTGTCGCGTACAACTGGCAACAACAGCTACACGGCAACGCCGCACGATGGTCAGGCGTGCGCCCTGTCCGAAGGTCCAGGACGGGGACCGTCGCCGTGGTCGGGATCACCGCGCGCCCCTGTCCTGGTGACCCGCGCCACGCCTAGCGTCGCGCCGGATCCCGAGGAGCCCGCCCCACGGGCGCTCCCCGGCACGACCCGACGAGAGGACAGTCATGCAGGTTGACGAGCTGCTCAAGCCGTTCCCGATCAAGGAGTTCCACCCCTTCCCGCGGGCGCTCATGGGTCCGGGTTCGCACGAGCTGATCGGCCCCGAGGCCCTGAAGATGGGCTTCAAGAAGACGCTGATCATGACCTCGGGCCTGCGCGGCACGGACATCGTCCACAAGATCTCCGAGTCCATGAAGTGGCACGGGATCGAGACGGTCATCTACGACCAGGTCGAGTCCAACCCCAAGGACTACAACGTCATGGACTCGGTGAAGCTGTACCAGGAGAACTCCTGTGACAGCTTCGTCTCCATCGGCGGCGGCTCGTCGCACGACGCCTGCAAGGGCGCCCGCGTCTCGGTGGCGCACGACGGCCGCAACGTCAACGAGTTCGAGGGCTTCAACCAGTCCGAGAACCCGAAGAACCCGCCGCACATCGCGGTCTCCACCACGGCCGGCACCGGCTCGGAGACGTCGTGGGCCTACGTCATCACCGACACCACGACCGACCCCAACAACCCGCACAAGTACGTCGCGTTCGACGACGCCTCGGTGACCAGCCTGGCGATCGACGACCCGGTGCTCTACTACGACTGCCCGATCGACTTCACCGCCCAGTGCGGCTTCGACGTCCTCGCGCACGCCTCCGAGCCCTACGTCTCGCGCCTGAACTTCGAGCCGAGCCTCGGCAACGCCCTGCACGCCATCGAGCTCACCGCACAGAACCTGCGCGAGGCCGTGTGGAACGGGCAGGACCTCCCCGGCCGCCAGGGCATGATGTACGCGCAGTACATCGCCGCCCAGGCGTTCAACTCCGGCGGCCTCGGGATCATCCACTCGATCTCGCACGCGGTGTCGGCCTTCTACGACACCCACCACGGCCTGAACAACGCCGTCGCGCTCCCCCGCGTGTGGGCGTTCAACATGCCCGTCGCCTACAAGCGCTTCGCGCGCATCGCCGAGGCCATGGGCGTGGACACCACGCACATGACCGACGTCCAGGCCGCCGAGGCCGCGCTCGCCGCCTCCATCCGGCTGCTGCGCGACGTGGGCATCCCGGAGAAGTTCACCGACGTCACCCAGGACTCGTACTCGAAGAACCGTCTGGGCCAGGGCCCCACGAAGTTCTACGAGAACGAGAAGACCATCACGGGCAACGACGCCGACGTGGACCGCATCACCAACCACGTCCTCGGGGACGCCTGCACGCCGGGCAACCCCAAGGAGTGCACGTTCACGACCGTGCGCCCCGTCGTGGACCACTGCATGAACGGTGACCTCGACGACCTGCTCAGCTGATCGTCGCACCGGTGCCCGGTGAGGCCGGCCTCCCGCTGGCCCACCGGGCACCGGTGTGTTCCCCTCGATCCGCCACCCGTAGGGAAGGACCTCGCGTGACCAGCACGACCGACGAGCCGGAGACCGGCGCCCACCCCTTCGCCTCGGTGGAGGAGGTCGTCGACGCGCTCGCCGAGCACGGCTACATCGCCGACCGGCGGCTGGCCACCACCGTCTTCCTGCTGACGCGGCTCGAGAAGCCGCTGCTGCTCGAGGGCCCCGCCGGCGTCGGGAAGACCGAGCTGGCCAAGATGCTCGCGCTGGCCACGGGCCGGCGCTTCCTGCGGCTGCAGTGCTACGAGGGCCAGGACGAGACCAAGGCCCTCTACGAGTGGGACTACGGCAAGCAGCTGCTCTACACCCAGATGCTGCGCGAGAAGATCGCCGAGATCGTCCAGGACGCTCCCGACATCAAGACCTCGGTCGAGCGGATCGCCTCGCAGGACAGCGTCTTCTTCTCCGAGGAGTTCCTCGCCGAGCGCCCCCTCATGGAGGCCATCCGTTCCGACGAGCCCGTCGTGCTGCTGATCGACGAGGTCGACCGCGCCGACGAGGCCCTCGAGGCCGTGCTGCTCGAGACCCTCGGCGAGTTCCAGATCTCGGTGCCCGAGGTCGGCACCTTCAAGGCCGAGAACGCGCCCTACGTCATCCTGACCAGCAACAACACGCGCGACCTGGCCGCCGCCCTCAAGCGCCGCTGCCTGCACCTGTTCCTCGACTACCCGACCGCCGAGCGCGAGCTCGAGATCGTGCGGTCGAAGGACACCGGGCTGCCCGAGGCCGCCGCGCGCGAGCTCGTCGAGGTCGTCCGCGGCCTGCGCGAGCTCGAGCTGCGCAAGGCGCCGAGCATCTCCGAGACCATCGACTGGGCCCGCACGCTCGCCGTGCTCGGCGTCGACGAGCTCAACAGCGCGATCCTCTCCGACACCGTGTCGGTCGTCGTCAAGTACGACAAGGACGTCACGAAGGCCCTCGGGGCGCTGCCCAAGCTCGTCGACCCGAACGCCGAGGTCGCCGACCACGGCCATGGCCATGGCCACGGGCACGGTCACGGGCACGGTCACGGGGACAACGGGCACTCCGCGGGCCCGGCGCCCGCGACCTCGCGCCCCGTCGACGACGACGCGGACGACGGCCCCGACGGCCGGGCGGTGCGCGCGGCGAAGGACCAGGAGGGCCGGCACGTCGGGGTCTACGGCGCCCCCGGCCGCGAGTACCAGGAGAAGGCACGCAGCGGCGAGGCCGAGCCGCCCAAGAAGCGGCCGGTCAGCTCCAGCCAGGGCAGCCGCTCGTTCGGCCTCGGCAAGAAGCGCGCGCTCTAGGCGCGGCGGCGAGCGAGAGGAGGCCCCGGCGTGGAGGCCAGCATCCACCGCTTCGTCCGGCTGCTCCGCATCCGTCAGGTGCGGATCTCCACCTCCGAGGTCCTGGACGCGATGCGCTGCGCGCGCGAGCCGGGGGTGCTCGCCGACCGCGAGACGCTCAAGGCCGCGCTGCGCGTCGCACTGGTCAAGGACATCCGCGACGAGCACACGTTCGACGAGATCTTCGATGCCTTCTTCGCGCTGGTCCGCATCGGCGACGAGCAGCGCGGGCACGGCCACGGGCACGGCCACGACGACCTCGAGGACACCGGCGCGCTGGAGAACTTCACGCTCTCCGACGAGCCGAGCGAGACCCCGCAGGAGGGGCACGACCACGGCACGCCGGTCGACATCAAGGAGTTCTTCGACCCCGAGGACATGGCCCAGCAGTACAACCTGCACCAGGAGGCCAACAAGCTCGACCTCGCGGCGATGACCGACGAGATCGTCTTCTCCAAGGACGGCGCCACCGACCAGACCGGCACCCAGGAGAAGGTCCAGATCGAGACCGACCGCCTCCACGGCGGCGGGCTGCCCGGCG
Source organism: Actinomycetospora chlora (assembly GCF_039542135.1). Lineage (NCBI taxonomy): Bacteria > Bacillati > Actinomycetota > Actinomycetes > Pseudonocardiales > Pseudonocardiaceae > Actinomycetospora > Actinomycetospora chlora. The sequence continues at coordinate 3,593 of NZ_BAABHO010000067.1, read as the reverse complement.
ACGTCGCGACGGAGGCGGGCACGAAGGTCGACGCCGACCTCAACGTCGCCCAGCAGGAGGCCCTGCTGGGCTGGCTGCAGGGCGTCGAGGACGGGATGGACGACGAGGGGGACGAGTCCGACGCCATGGCGCTGCGGCGTCGCCTGGCGGGGATGCTCGAGAACCTGCCCGAGGCCATCAAGCGGCACCTCGAGCGGCTGATGGAGATCGAGCAGCGCATCGTCGACGGCGGCCACGCCGACGAGGAGGCCCACCGGGCCGAGGTCGACCGCGCCGAGGAGCACGAGCGCCAGCAGCTCGAGGACTCCCTGCGCCGGCTGGCCAAGACGCTGCACGGCGCGCTGACCCACAAGCGCCGCGAGTCGCCGCGCGGGCGCATCGACCCGGGCCGGACGATGCGGCGCAACATGCGCTTCGACGGCATCCCGTTCCGCCCCGTGACCGTCGCGCGCACCGAGGACAAGCCCCGCCTGGTGATCCTGGCCGACGTCTCGCTGTCGGTGCGCGCCACCGCGCGGTTCACCCTGCACCTCGTGCACGGCCTGCAGGACATGTTCGGGCAGGTGCGCTCGTTCGCGTTCGTCTCCGACCTCATCGAGGTCACCGACCTCTTCGCCGACCACACCGTCGAGGACGCGCTGGGCCTGATCTTCGGCGGCGACCTCATCGACGTCGACGCCAACTCCGACTACGGGACGGCGTTCGGCACGTTCCTCGACGACCACGGCTCGGCGGTCAACCGGCGCTCGACGGTGATCGTGCTGGGTGACGGGCGGGGCAACGGCAACGACGCGAACATGGAGGCGTTCGCCGAGATCACCCGCCGGGCCCGCGAGACGATCTGGCTGACCCCGGAGCCGCGCTACTCGTGGGGCCTCGGCGCCTGCGACCTGCCGCGCTACGCGGAGTTCGTCGACCGCATCCGTGTCGTCCGCGACCTCACCGGGCTCTCCGAGGTCAGCCACGACATGGCCGCCGAGATGATCGGACGGTGACCGGGCTGCGCGACGTCCCCGTCGCGGCCGGGTCGGTGCGGATCGACCCCCTCGCTCCGTCGCACCCGGGGCGCTGGGAGGACGACCGGGTGGTCGTCTGCCACGTCGACCGCGCCCCGGTCCCCGTGCGGCTGGTCGCGTCGCGCCCGCCGGAGCGGGTCACCGAGCACTTCGAGGTGCACCGTCCCGGCGCCCGGCTGCTCGTGCTGCACCGGCTGCGACCCGACGAGCTCGACGACGACATCGCCGGGCTCGTCGCCCGTGAGCTGACCGGTGTCGTCGCCTCGGCCGGCGACTTCGAGCGCGTGTTCACCGGCATCGTGCGCTCGACGATCAGCGACCCGCTCACGGCCTGGTCGACGTTCTACGCCAACTCGCTCGCCGTGCTGCGCGACCCGCGGGAACCCCCGGACCCCGACGCCCCTCCCGAGTCGTCGCTGGCGGCGTTCGCCCCGGTGCACGACCGGGCCCACGCGGAGATCCGCGGGCGGACGGTGCTCGACGTCGGGTCCTGCTTCGGCTTCCTGCCGCTGCGCCTGGCGCAGGAGGGGTTCGACGTCGTCGCCACCGACCACACCGCGGGCACGATGGGCCTGCTCGGGGCGGTGGCCCGGCGCCGCGGGGAGGCCGTGCGCACCGCCGTCGCCGACGCCCGCCACCTGCCCGCCCGCGCCGGCGCGGTGGACACGGTGACCGCCGTGCACCTCCTCGAGCACCTGCCCGCCGCGGACACGACGGCGGTGCTCGACGAGATGGTGCGCGTCGCCCGCCGCCGGGTCGTCGTCGCCGTGCCCTACGAGGACGTCCCCGAGCCGGTCTACGGGCACCTGCGCACCTTCGACCACCCGGGCCTGCACGCCCTCGGGGAGCGCACGGGCCGTCCCTTCACGGTCGCCGACGACCACGGCGGCTGGCTCGTGGTCGAGACCGGCTAGAGGTCCTCGGGCGGCTCGACCTCGCGGCGGAGGATCTTGCCGGTCGGGCCCTTGGGCAGCTCGTCGAGCAGCCAGACGTGGCGGGGGTACTTGTAGGCCGCCACCCGCTCCTTCGCGAAGTCGCGCAGCTCCTCGACGTCCACCTCGGCGCCGGGCCGCAGGGCGACGGCCGCGCCCACCTCCTCGCCGAGGTCGCGGTGCGCGATGCCGATCACGGCCACCTCGGCGACCGCGGAGTGCTCGTAGAGCGCCTCCTCGATCTCGCGCGGGTAGACGTTGTAGCCCCCGCGGATGATCATCTCCTTCTTGCGGTCGACGATGAAGTAGTAGCCGTCGTCGTCGCGGCGGGCCACGTCGCCGGTGCGGAACCAGCCGTCGGGGATCGACTCGGCGGTCGCCTCGGGCCGGCCCCAGTAGCCCTTCATCAGGCCCTCGCCGCGGATGGCGATCTCGCCGGGGTCGTCGCCGGTCACGTCCTCGCCGTCGTCGTCGACCAGGCGCAGCTCCATCCCGGCCACCGGCGTCCCCACCGAACCCGCCTTGCGCTCGGCGTGGGGGTGGTTGAACGAGGCCACCGGTGAGGTCTCGGAGAGCCCGTAGCCCTCCAGCACGATGCAGCCGAAGGTCTCCTCGAACTCGCGGAGCACCTCGACCGGCATCGCCGAGCCCCCGGAGATGCAGCAGCGCAGCGACGACACGTCGTACTGCTCGCGGTCCTCCACGTGCAGCAGGCCGGAGTACATGGTCGGCACGCCCTCGAAGACGGTCACGTGATCGCGCCCGATCATCGACAGCGCCTTCGTCCCGTCGAACCGCGGCAGCAGCGTCAGGCAGGCGCCGCTGCGCACCGCCGAGTTGAGCCCGCACGTCAGCCCGAACACGTGGAACAGCGGCAGGCAGCCCATCACCACGTCGTCGGGGCCGAGCTCGGTCAGCGTGGTCGTCGACGTGCGGGCGTTGGTCGCGAGGTTGGCGTGGGTCAGCTCGGCGCCCTTGGGCGACCCGGTGGTGCCCGAGGTGTAGAGGATGACCGCGGTGTCGTCGTCGTCGCGGTCGACGGGCTCGTCGAGCGGCGCGGCTCCCTCGAGCGTGCCGTCGTCGGGGCCCGCCGCGTCGACCGCGACCACCTCGATGTCCCGGCCCTGCGCGGCCTCGCGCGCGGCGTCGGCGGCCTGGTCCCAGGCGAAGACGAGCGACATCCCCGCGTCGTCGAGGTAGAACTCGATCTCCCGGCCCTTGAGCAGCGGGTTCATCGGGACGACGACGCAGCCCGCCAGCAGGGCGCCGTAGAACACGACCGGGAACGCGGGCACGTTGGGGAAGACCATCCCGACGCGGTCCCCGGCCCCGACGTCGCGGCTGCGCAACAGGCCCGCCACCCCCCGCGCGGCGTCCAGGAACTCCCGGTACGTCATCGTCCGGTCGTCGAGGCGCAGCGCCGGCCGGTCGCCGTGCTGCCCGGACGTCTCCACCAGCGCCGTCGCCAGGTTCGTCATCGCCCACTCCGGGGGTCGGGGTGCTCCAGCGGCGGCGATGTCCGCCACCGTGCGCAGACCCATGCCCCGTCGGGCGCAGGACGAACCTCACATCGGCCGCGCCGTCTCAGACGGGGCAGCCGCGTCCGCGGGCCTGGGCGTGGGGGTCGAGGCGGAACATGGGTCCG